>NZ_CEZOWA010000006.1:0-74874 GCF_983056325.1 Candidatus Marivariicella sp.
ATGAACCTAGCATCACACCTGTTTCAAAATGTCGAAACGCCAAAGACAAATCTGGTTTTTGAACAAAAGTTCAAAGAAGATATTTATAAAAATTTAGAAAAAAAATATCAATTGTCTGCTGAAGATCGAGCTTCAGTAGAATATTTTTTTCTAAAATCAAGTGGAGCACTTGAAATTAAACAGAATAAAAGCTCGATTCTAGATGTGCTTTTTTCGAAAGTTGAGTTTGCGAAATTACTCTTGACGGTGCCCTCGTTAAGAAAAGATTTCAATCTAATAAAGTCATTGGTTAAGCAATTTCCAATATTATACAAATAAAAACTTATAAAAGGTTACTTTAATGGCTGATTTAATAGAAAAAAACCAAAAGTTTGTGAAGCAGCTAATCATAGTGCCAGGTTACTTTAAGTCAGGCTCGACTTTGATGTATAGCTACGTGTGGCCAAAGCTTGGTTATACGATGCTACCAAAAAGGCATGCAAAATCAGATGTTGGATTGTTTATGAGACGTCTTACTGGATTAATTAGAAAAATCAAACAATCAAATAGTAGTTTAGATGTTGGTTCTGGCAGGCGGATTGACTTTGAGCTTACTCAAACTGCAAAACAGACAGATGAAATTGTCTCCCTAATACAAATGATATTTAAGTTGTCTCAGTCAAATAAGGTGGTTGCCGAACTTGGGTTTCTTAGACCTGGATTGAATGACGAGATTTTAAAACAATGACACAAGCCTTTTTAATTATTACGCTCTGAAGGAATTGATATAAAGTTTTTGTTTCATACAAGGAAGCAGTCGGACCTTGTTTTGTCTAGAGCAAAGCATGACTTTCGAAGTTTTCCTCCATTTTTAACAAACCCTCCGAGTTTAACTATTGACTCAACATACCTTAAGGCAAATTTTTCAGAAGAAAATGTTTGTAGGTGTATATATCCATTTTGCATCAGCTCTACTGTCGACAACTCAAAAAATGATTGTGTTTATATTGAAAATGAAAACTAATGGATGAACTTAGTGTAAATCATATTTTAGATATTAAAAGTTTATCTAAAAAGGACATAGATCTAATTTTTAATACAGCTAAACAGTTCAAAGAAGTAATTAATCGTCCAATTAAAAAAGTTCCTAGTCTTAGAGACTTGACAATAGCAAATTTATTTTTCGAAAATAGTACCCGAACAAGATTGTCATTTGAGTTAGCAGAAAAAAGATTGAGTGCAGATGTTATTAATTTTTCAGCCTCTCAATCGTCAACAAATAAAGGAGAAACTTTAGTTGATACAGTCAATAATATTCTTGCAATGAAGGTAGATATGATAGTGATAAGGCATCCACACCCTGGTTCCGCAGAATTTTTATCCAAAAACGTGAATTCTCAAATAATCAATGCTGGTGACGGAACTCACGAACACCCTACACAGGCTTTACTAGATTGTTTTTCGTTGAAAGATAAATTGGGCAGCTTAAAAGGAAAGCACATAGCAATAATTGGTGATATAATTCATAGTCGTGTAGCAATTTCAAATATTTTTGCTCTAAAAGCTTTAGGTGCTGAAGTTATGCTATGTGGTCCTAAGTCCTTACTTCCAAAATATGCCGAATCATTAGGAGTTCATGTTGAAACAGATTTAATTAAAGCTCTTCGTTGGTGTGATGCTGCAAATATGTTAAGGGTTCAAAACGAAAGAATGAGTGTAAATTACTTTCCGTCAATTAGAGAATATTCAAAACTTTATGGTCTTTCAGCTGAGAAATTAAAATTGATTAGAAAACCTATATTAATTTTACATCCTGGCCCTATAAATAGAGGTGTCGAAATCACTTCAGAAGTTGCAGATTCAAAAAATGCTATTATTTTAGATCAGGTAGAAAATGGAGTTGCAATAAGAATGGCTATCATATATTTATTAGCCTCAAAAATTAAAAAAACCAATAATACCAAATGACTTTTGAGCAAAATGATGGAATAATTCAAATAAAACCTGAGAATGATATTTTTATTAAATCGTTTAATTTCAATAAATTTAATAAAGAATTCAAAAATCAGGATATTATTTTGGTAATTGATTTTTTAATTGATTCTAATTGCATTAATTGTCTAAATAATTGGACAATTGAATTAAAAAAAAATAATAATTATTTATTGATAGTTGTTGACTCTAATGAAGCTCATTTATTGAAGCATAAATATTTAGCTTTTGTTCCATCCATTATAGAGGCAGTTGATTATATTCAGCTTGAAAGAATAAATAAGGATCTTAGTTTATAATATATGAACGTAACAATTTTAGGTTGTCATTCGGCCAGTCCTAGAAGTAATTCTCATACAACTTCTCAGTTGGTAGAGATAAAGGGACATTTGTTTTTAATTGATTGCGGGGAGGGGACTCAGGTTCGTCTAAGAGAAGAGAAAATAAAATTTTCTAGAATTAAAAATATTTTTATTTCCCACCTACACGGTGATCATTTTTATGGTTTAATAGGTTTGATTAATACATTTAAGCTTTTAGGTAGAAAATCAGATTTAACAATTTTTGGGCCAAAGGGTATAAAAGAAGTTATAATGCTTCAAATAAAATTATCAAACTCTTGGACAAATTTTAAACTTTTTTTCAATGAATTAAAAAATTTAAATTCTGAAATAATTTTTGACGATTCTGTTGTTCGAGTTGAAACAATTCCACTTAATCACAGGGTATACACTAATGGTTTTTTATTTAAAGAGAAAGAAGGTCTTCGGAACATAGATTTAGAAGAAGTTATAAAATATAATATACCAACTTGTGATTATGAAAATTTAAAAAACGGTAAAGATTACATAAATGAAAAAAATATAAAAATTATAAATAATAATTTAACCCTTCCTCCAGATAAACCAAGGAGTTATGCTTTTTGTAGTGATACGTCGTATTATCCTGAAATTGTGAGTCAAATAAAATATGTTGATTTATTATATCATGAGTCAACATTTTTAAATGAACACAAAGAATTAGCAATTAAAACTTTACATAGTACTGCTGAACAAGCTGGTAAAATTGCTTCACTAGCTAGAGTTGGGAAATTAATGCTGGGTCATTTTTCATCTAGATATAAGAAAAAAAACTCCTTTATTAACGAAGCAAATGCGTTCTTTGAAAATGTTATATTAGCAAAAGAAGGTAAAACTTATAAACTATGAATTAGTGTTTTTATTAACTTGCAAAAATGAAAAAAGACTTAGGACATTTAAGAAAAATTTACGAAGCGGGATCATTAGAATTGTCTTCTGTAGGTTTAGATCCTTTACTATTTTTTAAAAAATGGTTTGATCAAGCTCAATCTTCCAAAACTATAGCTGAGCCAAACGCTTTTAGTCTTTCAACAGTTAGTAAGGATGATTTTCCAAAATCAAGGATTGTATTGCTCAAATCATATGATATTTCTGGTTTTACATTTTACACTAATTATGATAGTGATAAAGGGAAAGATATTTTAAATAATCCTAAAGTTTGTATTTCTTTTTTTTGGCCCTGTTTAGAAAGACAAATAATTATTAAAGGAATAGCATCTAAAGTTGGAGAAGATATTTCTGACAAATATTTTAATTCAAGACCCCTAGGTAGTAGACTAGGAGCGATGGCATCTAATCAAAGTCGTGTAATAAAAAATCGGATTCTTTTAGAAAATAAACTTGAAAACTTAAAGAAAATTTACTTAAAAGCATCGCCAAATCGACCTAAAAACTGGGGTGGATTCAAGATTTCTCCTATTTCATTTGAGTTTTGGCAAGGAAGACCAAACAGACTTCACGATAGAATTATATTTAATAAAGTATTAAATAAATGGTCAGTAAACAGATTAGCACCCTGAAATGAAAACTCTTATTTTATTTCGTCATGCAAAATCATCGTGGAATTATCCATTAAAAGATATAGACCGTCCTTTAAAATTAAAGGGAATTAATAGAGCAATAAAAGTTTCTGAAGAAAATAAAAATTTATTTTCTCAAACTAATATTATTTTTACCAGCCCAGCAAATCGAGCTCTTCACACAGCTATTATTTTGGCAAGTGAAATTGATCTAGGATATGATAAAATCTCAATTGACAAATCTCTATATACTTTTTCATCAAGATTAGTTGAAATTGCTATGAGGTCTACCTCAGATAAATATGATTATGTTATTTTTGTAGGACATAATCCAGCATTCACTGAATTAATTAACAAAATAACTAATAAGAAAATAGATAATTTACCAACTGCATCTTGGGCAAAAATTGTTTTCAATGAAAATAAATGGTCTGAGGTGTCAGAAAATAAGGTGATATTTAGTAAAAATTTACATAATTTCTATGATGAGCTCTAAAAGATTTTTAAACCGTGAACATAGTTGGTTGGATTTTAATGAACGAGTTCTTCAAGAGGCTTCCGATTTTAGTGTCCCAATTATTGAGAGACTTAGGTTCTTGGGAATATTTTCTAACAATTTAGACGAGTTTTTTCAAGTCAGATATGCAACAGTCAAAAGAATTGCACAATCAGTAAAGAGTGGAAAAAAAGTTTTGGGTGGAACAAATGCTGATGACTTATTAGAAGAGATAACAAATCGCGTTATTAATCTTCAAGAAAAAAGTAATAAAATTTTAACCTCTATTGAAAAATCTCTCCAAAAAGAGAATATTCATTTTATCAACGAAAAAGAAGTTCTTCCTGATCAAGAACTATTTTTAAGAGACTATTTTTTAAGAAAAATTAGTCCTGCTCTTGTTACAATTGTTTTTAATGAAAATATTGATCAGGATTTTACTGATAATACTGCTTTTCTTGTAATTAAAATGGAGTTTAATTCATCTAAGAGTAATAAAAAACAATATGCTATAATCGAAATTTTAAATGATTTAGATAGATTTATTGTTATTCCTAAAATTAATGAAGTTCAATACATCATGTTGGTTGATGATTTAATTAGATATCACCTAGATAAAATATTTAGTTTTTTTAAATATGATTCAATTGAAGGTCATATGATTAAGATTACTCGTGATTCCGAACTAGATCTTGAAGGTGATGCTTCTAAAAGCTATATAGAGAAAATAACTGAAAGTGTTAAAGATAGAATGTTTAGTGAGCCTGTAAGAATGGTTTATGATAGTAATATATCTGACGACACGTTGAACTTTATAATGCGAAAACTTAAAATCAACCCTGAGGGAAGTATTATTCCAGGTGGAAGATATCATCACAGAAGAGATTATATGAAATTTCCAAGTCTAAACCGTTCTGATTTGCTATTTCCTAAACAAAACCCACTTCCACTTCCAGGATTACCATTAAGTGCAAATATTTTAGAAGGTATTTCGAAAAAGGATTACATGATTTTCACTCCATATCATCCCTTTTCATATTTGGTCAAATTTTTAAGAGAAGCTGCACTTGATCCCATGGTCCAAAAAATAAAAATTACAATTTATAGACTCTCAAAATCATCTCAAGTTATTAGTTCACTCATTAACGCTGCTAAAAACGGAAAAAAAGTATTTGTTCAAATTGAACTTCAAGCTAGATTTGATGAGAAAAATAATATTGAGTATGCAACCCGTTTAGAATCTGCTGGAATTCAAATATCTTTTGGAATACCTGGACTTAAAGTTCACTCTAAAATATGTGTGATTGAAAGACAGGAAGCGGGTAAAATTAAAAGATATGGTTTTGTAAGTACAGGTAATCTTAATGAAACTACTGCAAAAGTATATACTGACTACACCTTGTTTACATCAAATCAAAAGATTCTTAAAGAAGTAAATAAAATATTTAATTTTATTGATGTCAGCTATAAATTAAAAGCATACAAACACTTAATTGTTTCACCTCATTTTACTTTTAATGTAATTAATAAGCTAATCGATAACGAGATTTTATTACATAATCAAGGAAAAAAATCGGGTATAAAATTAAAAATTAATAATATTACTGATTATCGAATGATTGATAAGCTTTATCATGCGAGTCAACAAGGAGTTAAAATCCAAATGATTGTTCGTGGTGTATGTTGTCTCATTCCTGGAATTAAGGGTTTAAGTGAGAATATAGAAGTGATAAGTATAATTGATAGATTTTTAGAACATCCTAGAGTTATGATATTTGAAAACAATAAAAGTCCAAATATATACATATCCTCAGCAGACTTAATGACTCGTAATATGTCAGAAAGACTCGAAGTCGGATGTCCCATATATGATTTAGATATAAAAAAACATATTATTGATACTTTTGAGATAGCATGGAATGATAATGTAAAAGCAAGAATTATTAATAAGGGAAAACAAAATAATTTTAAAGAATCACAAAAAGTAAAAATTAGATCCCAGTGGGAGATTTATAAATATTTTAAATCTTTAGTCTAGAAACTAAAAATATACTATTATAATTTAAATGTTGTATTTTAAAAAATTAGATTTAGTAAATTTTCAAATATCTAAATCGAAAGCTCTTTTCAAATTTGTGATTGAAGGATTAATTGTCTTCATTTTTTCATATTTTTCCTCTGTTGTATATACATAGCTCTTATTACTTTCACTAATATTAACCATAAAATTAATTTTGTGATTATTTAATTTAGTTTTTAAATAAGGCAGCATCGATTCTAACTCTTTATTCAACTCAACTTTATTTATTGAGTTTGCAACATTAAATTTTATATTAAATCCACTTTTTATTTCTGGTAAATCCATCTTCAAGATAGCCAACATATTTTGATTACCATTAGACTCTATAATTTTTAAATAATTATTCCAGTGAATCATTAAATCATCAATTGTGAATTCATTATCAAGTATGTCTAAATTGGTTTTGATTTTATTTTTATGGATTATCTCTTTTTTTAATCTAATGCTTTTTAAAGAGAATCCAGAAACTCCGATAGATGAATTTAAATTAGAGTTGTCTGTTTTTAAAATTCCTTCCTCAGTATTAATTATGTCAACTTTAATTTTAGATTCTTTATGATTTACAGGTGATGCATTTTCTTCATTGGAACTTGTTTTTGAATAAATAAAAAATGTACTAGGAATTATACTTTTTTTTTTCCTCCATTAAAATGAAGTGATGCTAACTGCATTAAACAGAGCTCTGTATTTAGTCTTTTATTTATTGAAAACTTATGATTTACTTCTGCCTCTTTTATAATTTTGAGAGCATCTATAAGCCAATCAAGATTAAATTTTTGTGACTGATCGATATATTTATTTTTTGTTTTATCTCCAACTTCTAATAATTCAGTTGTTGAAGAGTCTTTACAAAGAACAAGCATTCTTATGTGGTTGGCAAGACCATTAATGAAGTGTAAAGTATCATAACCTTTACTTATTATGTCATTGAACTCAATAAGTATATTTGGAATCTGATTTTCCTTTATTAAGTCAGAAAGTAAAAAAAATGATTCATAATCAAGAACATTTAAATTTATAGAAACATTATCAGTCAGAAGATTGCCAGATGTAAAGCTAACCATTCTATCAAAAATTGATAGGGCATCTCGCATTGCACCATCTGCTTTTTGAGCAATTAAAATTAATGCATCCTCCTCAAAATTTATATTTTTTAATTCACAGATCTTAATTAAAAACTCTTTAATTTTATTTACCGATATCCTTTTAAAGTCATATATCTGACATCTTGAAAGGATAGTGGGTATAATTTTGTTTTTTTCAGTAGTAGCTAAAATAAAAATAGCATGTTTAGGAGGTTCTTCAAGTGTCTTTAAAAATGCATTGAACGCTGATAAGGACAACATGTGTACTTCATCAATTATATAAATTTTATAATTACCAATTTGAGGTGGTATACGTACTTGATCATTTAATTTCCTTATATCATCTACAGAATTATTTGAAGCTGCATCTAATTCAAAAATATTAAATGCAAAATCGTGTTCTGAAGTGATATTGTCTTGTTCATTAATTTTTTTAGCAAGAATCCTTGCACAAGACGTTTTACCAACTCCTCTGGGGCCACAAAATAATAATGCTTGAGGAAGTTGGTTAGATTCTATAGCATTTTCTAATGTTAATGTAATTTGTTCCTGACCAATTACTTGTTTAAAGTTCTTAGGGCGATATTTTAAAGCTGAAACAATAAATGATTCCATTGACAAATAATATTTATCAAAGATATAAATTGCCTTAATCTTCAATTTATTTTTAAATATTAATTATCAACAATGTGTACATTTGCATAAAGCAGGCTATCTTATCGCTGTATTGTATACAATAGAGAGGAAAGTCCGGACACCGTAGAGCAGTATAGCGGGTAATGCCCGTCCTTTCATTTTTTATGAAAGCGGACCAGTGCAACAGAAAGAATGTACAGTTAGGCTGTAGTGAAATCGGTAAACTCTATACGGTGTAACGCCAAGTATATCTGCAATTAAGAGTTGCTCGCTCGATGTAGAAGGGTAGGCGGCTTGAGCTAGATAGTAATATTTAGTCTAGATAAATGATAAGACTCGACAGAATCCGGCTTATCGGCCTGCTTTATTTTTAAAAAAAGAAAAGGAATTACTTCCATACTTTCTTGTCTCTATAAAACAAAATATTTCGTCTAAATTAACTTTCGAAAAGTGTTCAACTATTATTAAACCTCCTTCATTTAAAGAATTTTTTAAGAGTTTCAATACTAATTTTTCATATTCTTTTACTTCAAAAGTATAGGGGGGATCAAGAAAGACAACATCAAACCTATTTGAATTGTAACTCAAAAACTTTAACACTTCTTTTTCGATGGTTACTATACTTAAATTAAGGTTTTTAGAAATATCATTAATGAATTGAATACATTTTTTATTTTGATCGACTGATGTTACGGTTTTAACCTGTCTTGATGCGAATTCAAAACTAATACTACCTGTTCCAGAAAAAAGGTCAAGTACACTAATCTCTTCCCAATCAAAAAAATTATTCAATATATTAAAAAGTGCTTCTTTTGATCTATCTGTTGTTGGTCTTACAGGGAGGTTTTTTGGATATATTATTTTTCTTCCTTTATGAATTCCTGATATTATTCGCATTAAGTTGTATTAAAAATGGAGAAGAGCTGATAACATTTTTATTATTGCCTATAGATATAAACTCTACTTTTTCATGAAAAAGTTTAGCGCTATTATAATATTGTTCAAAAGACAAATAATTACCAAGAAAACAAATACTAAATTCATTTTCTTTTAGATTGTTTTTTTCAATAATAAAATATAAAAAGTATAAAAAACTATTAGAACCTTTAATAATGAATCTATTAACAAGTTGAAGTTGTTCTCCAAAAAATAAAAATATATCAAAAGAATATTTGTGAATGTTGATATATAATTTTTTGGATGTACTATTTTTATTCTTTCGGATTAGATAGTCATATAAAATAGTTTGGTAGTGAACTACATCCGAATTAACTAGGTAAACTTCTTTTAATAAATTTATTGATTTCGATATTTTATATATTATGGAGTTAATATGGTTTGTCGATTGGTCTGTACTAAGTGAATCTGAACTATTTAATGTGTCAAATTTTTCGTAATAATTCTTTGATAAATCCGCATCATATATTACGTGAGGGACAAATAAAGCTGGCGAATTACTAACAATTATTTGAGTACTATCTTTAATAGAATTTTTTTCTATCCAATTCTTAATATTGATTTTATTGGATGTTTCGTTTTTATCTATCTTTAAGGAGGAAAGTGATACTAAACCACAGAATGTATATTCATCCTCAGTAACAACAATTGAATATTTTTGCGAAAGAAGTTTTTTATTTTTTAGAAGCATCAAATATTGTAGGCCAGTTTCCGTTTGTACTAACATTTGTCATTGAACCTAAAACTATTTCTGGACCATTTACTCCGTCAACAGAAATTGTTTCATTTTCTTGCTTAAGAAGGTCTCTGTTTTGGTCAAAAAGCACAATATCCTTAGATACTTTTACCTCAAATACATTTACGTAATACGATATAGAACCTCCACTATTTTTCTCAATTTTATTTGCATCTATTGAAAATTGTGCATCAGTTCCTTCGATAGGTACTTTAGCCATATTGATGTAATTAGAGTTATTTTTAAATAGAGAGTCTTTAACACTTACTTTACCAAGAGTATCAATTACTACGATTTCTTTTAGCATATCAATTCTGTATGTCCTATCATATTCTAAATATGAAGAGTCTCTTTTTTCAATTAGAGTAAAAAAGCCCTCATCAATAAATTTTATTAGTGTATCAAAATTTTTAGAATATTTTCCATTAACGTCTTTATAAGCAATTTGAGCTTTTCGGATTTCTTTTAATCGATTTATCACTTTTGAATATCTTTGATCCCTTACTTTGTTAAAATCAATAGGTCCCATTATGGAATTATATATTTGGTAACTAAATAGGATTGAAAGAATCCACAGGAAAACTTGAAGTGCTATTTTCATTTTCAATTTGTTTAAACTTTAAACAAAACTACAATTTTTTTTTATTCATAAAAGAATTGCTTGTTAATTATAATGCGTAGTTTTCTAAAATGAATATATCTGAAGTTTATTCAATTTTATCAACCTCCTTCCCTCTTAAACCAACCACTAATCAAAACCTTTGGTTTAAAACAATAGCCGATTTTTTAAATTCTCCTTCAAAAGAAAATATTTTTTTGTTGAAGGGATACGCTGGAACCGGAAAATCAACTCTGATTGGTCATTTAGTTCAGTGTTTGCATAAATTTAACCTTAAAAGTGTATTAATTGCCCCAACGGGTCGTGCAGCAAAGGTTATTTCAAATTACTCAAAAAAAAATGCTTTTACAATTCATAAACAAATTTATTACACAAAAAATGAAAAGGGTAGTGGTGTGAAATTTATTCTAAAAGCTAATAAATATAAAAAAACAATTTTTATAGTTGATGAAGCTTCGATGATTGGAGACGACAAACAATATTCAAAATTATTTGAAAATGGGTCCTTATTAAACGATCTAATACAATATGTTTTCAGTGGAGATTCATGTTTTCTTATTTTAGTCGGAGATTCAGCACAATTACCTCCTGTTAACTTAGAAATAAGTCCAGCACTAAGTAAAAAGTATCTAGAGAGTAATTATAACAAAAATGTAACTGAAGTCACCTTAAATGAGGTTGTTAGACAACTTTCAGATTCTGGAATTTTGTATAACGCTACTAATTTAAGAGAGTTTATTTTTCAGGAAATATATAATAAATTCATATTTAAACTAGACGGTTTTACTGATATACACAGGGTAGAAGATGGGGAGGAACTTCTTAATATACTTGATGGATCATTTAATGAATTTGGAATCGATCAAGTTGTTTTTATTGTAAGATCTAATAAAAGAGCAAATTTATATAATCAAAACATAAGAAATAGAATTCTATTTTTAGAATCTTCGTTGTCTGTCGGTGATCAATTAATGGTTGTCAAGAATAATTATTTTTGGATAAAACATGAATCTCAGGCAGGTTTTATTGCAAACGGAGATATAATTGTTGTCAATAAGATTAGTAATATAAAAGAGCTTTATGGTTTTAGATTCGCAGAAATCACAGCCAGATTAATTGATTATCCAGAAATGGAACCTTTTGAAACTGTAATTTTAACTGACACTCTCACTTCAAATACTCCGTCTTTAACCTATGAAGAAAGTCAACTACTTTATAAATCAGTTCAAGAAGACTATAAAAATGAAAAATCATCTTACAAGAAATTCATTAAGATTAAGAAAAATCCCTTTTTTAATGCTCTTCAAGTGAAATATTCATATTCTATAACATGTCATAAATCTCAAGGAGGTCAATGGGATCGTGTTTTTGTAGAATATCCGTATTTACCTAACGGACCAAATAAAGATTTTTTTAGGTGGTTGTATACTGCAATTACTAGGGCAAAAAAAGGATTGTATTTGGTTGGTTTTCCTAAAGAGTATTTTGATTAATTAGTGGTTTGTTTTACTTTGCATCTTTGTTACATAATTAACACATAAATGAAAATTATTGCAGTTATTCCCGCAAGATATGGTTCTAAAAGATTTCCCGGAAAACTTTTAGAAAAATTAGGGGATAAAACTATTATTGAACAAACTTATCTAGCCGCACTTTCAACAAGTCTTTTTGACAATGTATATGTTGCAACCGACAATAAAAATATTTTTTCATTAATTAAAAATCTCGGTGGAAATTCAATAATGAGTATTGGAAATTTTGATTGTGGAAGTGATAGAATTGCCTCGGCTATTATTGATATGGATGTTGATATTGTTGTTAACATTCAGGGTGACGAACCCTTTATGAATAAAAATTCATTATCAGCTCTTATAAATATTTTGAAAGAAGATTTAAATAAAGAGATATCATTAGCTTCACTTATGACCAAGATAATTGATACTAATTTAATTAGTGATCCAAATACAGTAAAGGTTATAGTCGATAATCAAGATTTTGCAATATACTTTTCTCGCTTTGGTCTTCCTTTTAGAAGTGATGTTTCTAATACATCAATTAGTTATAAACACATTGGAGTATATGCATTTAGGAAAAATGCCTTAATTAATTTTTATAACTCTAAAATGACACCTCTTGAGAAGTCTGAGAAAATAGAATGTCTTCGTTATATCGAAAATGGACAAAAAATTAAAATGATTAACACAGCATATGAGGGAGTTTCGATTGACACACCTGAGGATTTAGAGTATGCAAAATCAATTTGGACTAATGATAAATAGGTTTTACAGATGGATTTATTTTAGGTTTATTAAATGGGAGTTAGTAGGCGAACTACCAAAAATTGACAAAATGATTTTACCGGTTATATCCCATACCCATTGGCATGATTTTTTAATGGGAATCTTGATCCGAAACGTAATAAATGAAGAAATAAATTTTGTTGGAAAAAAAGAAATTTTTGGACCAATAACTGGTTGGTTCTTCAGGTTGATGGGTGGAACATCTGTTGATAGGAATAGTAGTTCCAATTCAGTTCAGGCCATTGTTAAAATTTTTAAACAAAAAAAAGTATTTAGATTGGCTCTAGCTCCTGAGGGAAGCAGGAAAAAAGTAAAGGAATGGAAAACCGGCTTTTATCATATAGCCAAATCTGCTAAAGTTCCAATATGCCTTGTTGCCTTTGATTACGGAAAAAAACAAATTGTTTTTCATCCAGCATTTTACCCTTCAGATAACATAGAAAATGATATTAAATATTTGAAAGCCAAAGTAGATGGAGTAGTCGGGAAAATTCCTAAATATTCATGGGTCAACGAGAGTTGAAAATTATGAAAGATCCATCGAGTGGTATACATTTTGAACATCATCATCTTCTTCAATCTTTTCAATTAATCTCTCAACATTTTCCTGTTCCTCCAAACTTATTTTTTTTGTGGTTGTTGGGATTCTTTCAAAACCGGAAGATAAAATATCAATATTTCTATTTTCTAGTTCTTTCTGTATTATTCCATAACTTTCAAAAGGTCCATATAATAATATTCCATCTTCATCCACAAAAACTTCTTCAACTCCATGATCTATAAATTCTAATTCAAGCTCGTCAGAATTAAAAAGCTCTTTATCTAACCTGAAGCTACAGGTTCTTTCAAACATAAATTCTACTGAACCTGATGTGCTAAGACTCCCATTAGCTTTATTAAAATAACTTCTAATATTAGCAACAGTTCTATTATTGTTGTCACTAGCTGTTTCGACAAGAATAGCAACTCCGTGTGGCGCGTAACCTTCAAAAAGGATTTCTTTATAATTTCCACTATCTTTATCTGAAGCTTTTTTAATCGCTCTTTCTACATTTTCTTTGGGCATATTAGCTGATTTAGCATTTTGCATTACAGCTCTCAGTCTAGAGTTGTTTGTAGGGTCTGGTCCACCTTCTTTTACCGCCATAACAATATCTTTACCAATTCTTGTGAAAGTTTTAGCCATGGCTGACCATCTTTTCATTTTCCTTGCTTTTCTAAATTCAAAAGCTCTTCCCATTATTTTATTTTTAGTTACAAATATAAAAATAAGAACTTTATATTCTTTTGTGAATTAGTTCTAAATCATTTAAGCCTTCTTCAATATTGTAATATAAATGACTTGGTAAATTATTTTTTTTATTTAGAATAGCTAGATATGTAATTTCATTTGAAAAATAAACCCTTTTATATATTGGTTTAATAAAATATCGAGATTCAACAATTTTTTCTATTAATTCTGAGTGAGGTATTAAATCTTTAGTTCCCAAATGAAAAATTCCACTGAGATTATGATTTATTATGTAGTGTATTTGCTGAGTTAGTCTCCACAAACTACTAAAATTAATAATTGCATTAGGGTAAATCTCAATGGGTGTTCTTTTTTGGATACTAATATCAATCTCTTTAATTCTAGGGGATTTAGACCCAAAAGCCATTGCAGATCTGACAATCACATGCTTTGTAATTGGAAGCTTTAATACTAAATTTTCTAATTTAATTTGTAATCTCCCATATTTACTTTTAGATAAAGTTTTATCGTATTCATAGCTAGGATAGTTATGGAAAGCATCATAAACATTTGATCCTGAAATCAACATTAACCTACAATCATTATCGAGGCAAAATTTTATCAATATCTTTTGAACTACTAATAAATCATCACTCAAACCTTTTAAGGAGTTAATAATTAACTTGGGTTTAGATTTTTTTAAAATTGAGGTTAGTGAACTTTTCGATAAATTAAAGTAAAAAGTGTTTTTATTTGAATACTTTTCATTTTTATAAAAAGTAGAAAAAGTGTTATAATATGGTGCTAATTCTTTATACACCGCACTCCCGATTGTTCCGCTACCACCCAGTATTAATATATTCTTCACAAAATATTATTTTATAAAAGGTAACTTTTCAACTGAGGCTTTTATTTTCTTATTTCTTATTTCAATAAACAATTCTGTTCCTACAGATGAAAATTCGGAATCCACATATCCAAGCCCTATACCAACATTTAGTGATGGAGATTGGGTTCCAGAAGTAATAACTCCAATCTCATTATTTAGTATATTATAAATTTTATATCCTGATCTTGGAATACCTCTTTCGGTAGTTTTGAGACCAATTAATTTTTTTTCAGTACCCTTTAATTTTTCATATTCAAATTGTTCATTACTTATACATCCAGAAGAAGGATTTGTTATCCAACCAAGTCCAGCTGATATAGGAGAAGTTTTATCATTTATTTCATTTCCATACAAACAATAACCCATTTCTGTTCTAAGAGTATCTCGTGCTGCTAATCCAACAGGAATTATATTAAATTTCTTTCCAGTTTCAAGAATTAATTTCCATATTTCAATAGCATCCTCATTTTTACAATAAACCTCAACACCTCCTGCTCCAGTATATCCAGTAGTAGCAACTAAAACATCATTTATCCCTGCAAAATTTGTTTTGACATGACTATAATAGGATAAAGACTTTATATCAGCTTTTGATAGATATTGTGCAATTTCAATTGCCTTAGGACCTTGAATTGCAAATAAGGAAATTTGATCTGAAATATTATTTATTTTAGCTTTAAATAACTTATTCCATTTATTGATCCATTTCCAATCTTTCTCAATATTTGATGCATTTATAACTAAAAAGTATTTATTTTTTTCAACTCGATAAACAATTAAATCATCTATGACACCTCCATTCTCGTTAGGAAAAAAATTGTATTGAGCTTCTCCAATTTTAATTTTTTCAATATTATTACTGCAGATCTTTTGTAAAAGTTTTAATGAACTATGCCCTTCAACTAAAAACTCACCCATATGGGAAACATCAAATAATCCAACACTATTTCTAACTGCTAGATGTTCGTTTTTAACACCTGTATATTGGATAGGCATTTCATAACCTCCAAATGGTGCCATTTTTGCCCCCAAGTTTTTGTGAATATTATTTAAAATTGTTTTTTTCATTTTTATATTTACTTAACTTCAAAATTAAATTCATTTTTATTTATGAACACTAAAACACTTTACAAAGTTTTAATTATTTATTCATTGATTTTTAATGCACAACTTGCTGCTCAAGACAGATACGGTATTTCAAATGAATTTCATCGTAAAAATAGAGATAATTTACGAGATCAAATGTCAGATAATACCGTTGCTGTGTTATTTTCTAGTCCTGTTAGAAAAAGAGCAAACGATGTTTACTATTCATATCACCCTGATCCAAATTACTACTATCTTTCTGGTTGGAGAGAACCACATTCTGTTTTAGTAATATTTAAAAATACTATAACAGATACCTTAGGAAATTATAATGAAATTTTATTTGTTAGAGAAAAAAATGCATACGATGAAAAATGGAATGGGAAGAGGATGGGATTAGAAGGAGCAGAAAGATTGGGTTTTGATAAAGTTTTAAGTAAAAAAATGTTTTCAAAAATGAATTTTAATTTTGAAAACTTTGAAATGGTTTTATTAAATCCATTTCAATCAGATGTAAAAAACATTATTAATGATGAAAGTGATCTTTTTGATCTTCAAAATCAATTAAAAATCAAGTTAAACTATCCTAAGAAATATAATTCTGAAGTTTTTAAGTGGTATGAAATGATAAAATCGGTTAACACTAAAGACATTGAAAAATTAAAAAGTCAAATTCGTTTTTTTTCAGGTAAAAATAAGAATCTCTTAAATGATGAAATTTTAAAAACATTTATTTCTACCGAAACAGATGAATTTTTGAAAGAAGCTAGCTTCAATTCTAAATTAGTAATTCCAGACTTCAACTTTAACTTTGTTTTCCTAAATAAATTTCTCACAAATCAAAGAGAAATTAAGTCTAGAGAGGAGATCGATTTAATAACTAAAGCAGTAAAAATATCCACAGTTGGTCAGAATGAGGTTATGAAGGCTGTAAAGTCCGGAATGAGTGAAAGAGAAATTCAAGGAATTCATCAATATGTATATAAACGTTACGGTGCTGCTCATGAAGGTTATCCTTCTATTGTTGGGGCAGGAGAAAACTCATGTATTTTACATTATATAACTAATGACAAGACCAATATTACAAATCAACTAGTTTTGATGGATCTCGGGGCAGAGTATAAGGGTTATACAGCTGATGTCACCAGAACAATACCAATAAGTGGTAAGTTTTCAGAAGAACAAAAACTCATATATAAAATTGTTTATGACGCACAAGAGGCAGGAATTCAAATGGCTCAAAAGGGTAATTCATTTAGTCAGATCTATGAAGCTACAAAAGTTATTGCGCTTGAGGGCTTAATCAGATTAGGAATATTAAAAGACGAAAAAGATTTAAAAATATACTATCCTCATGGTGTTTCTCATCATATTGGTTTAGATGTTCATGATCCCGGTAATTATGGTTTGTTGTCAGAAAATATGATTATAACTGTTGAGCCGGGTATATATATCCCAAATGGAAGTAATTGCGATCCTAAATGGTGGTCAATAGGTGTTAGAATTGAAGATGATATACTCATAACTAAAAACGGCAATGAAAACTTATCTAGATTTGCTCCAAGAAAATGGGAGTTAATTGAGGAAAAAATGAAAATGAAAAGTCCATTAGATAATTTTATTTTACCTAATATTTTAAATTAATTTTTTAATAAATAATTTTTCATTTCATTGTAGTCAGATATTTCTATAGATTTTTTTTCACCATTTAAAGTTTTGTTTAGTTTTGAGGGTGCTTCTATTTTAATTTTAATGGTTTCTTCCACAATTTCAGAAAACTTACATGGGTGTGCAGTTTCCATAAACACACCAATTTGATTAGGATATTTTTTGGAATAATTTTTCAGTCCTAAATAACCGATAGCTCCGTGAGGTTCAAGTATGTATTTGTATTTATCATATATTTTTTTAATGCATTTTTTTGTCTGTACATCATTAAAACTATAACCGGTTATGCTTTTCTTTAATTTATAAATATCATAATTAAAAATTTTTTGAATTCGAACGAAATTACTTGGATTTCCTACATCCATTGCGCTAGATATTGTCTGAACAGTTGGTTTTGGGTTATAAATACCATTTTCTAGGTAGGAAGAAAAGGTGTTGTTGAGATTTGTGCAAGCTAAAAAATGATTAATAGGTAATCCTAATTTTTGCGCAATTAACCCTGCGCATAAATTCCCAAAATTTCCACTTGGAACAGAAAAGTTTATTGGTAATTTATATTTCATAGCACTTTTGTATGCAGCAAAATAATAAAACATTTGAGGAAGCAACCTTGCAACATTTATTGAGTTTGCAGAAGTCAGTTTAATTTTTTCAGTTATTTGGGTATCTAAAAAGGCTTTTTTAACCATAGCTTGGCAATCGTCAAAAACACCATCAACCTCTAGAGCTGTAATATTATTTCCGAGAGTTGTCATTTGCTTTTCTTGGATACTACTTATTTTTCCTTTAGGGTATAATATAACAACCTCAACTCCTTTAACACCATAAAAGCCATCTGCAACAGCTCCTCCAGTATCTCCAGATGTTGCTACTAATACTGTAATTTTTTCTTCGCTATTTTGATTGAAATAACTCAAGCATCTAGCCATAAATCTTGCCCCTACATCTTTGAATGCAAGTGTTGGACCGTGAAATAGTTCAAGAGAAAAAATATTTTTTTCTATTTCGATTAATGGAAAATCGAAAACTAAAGTCTCATTAATTATGTTTCTGAGTTGGTTTTCTGGAATTGAATCTCCTATAAATTGATTTATAGCTTCGTAAGCAACTTCATTTAAACTTAATGAATTCAAGTTTTTTATAAAACTTTTTGATAATGTATTTATTTCTGTTGGATAATATAATCCTTTATCGGGAGCAATACCCTTAATCGTTGCTTCTTTAAATGTAGCTTTTTTAGATAGATTGTTTAGGCTTTTGAAAAACATTATATAATTTTTTGAACTCCATTAGGATTTATTTTTGACACATAAATATCAGAATCTATTCCTAGTTTTGAAATAATATCTTTAAATTGATTTGCTACTTCTGTTGCTAAACTCATGCCTCTTGATATTGCAAATACTGATGGTCCTGAACCTGATATTCCACATCCTATTGCTCCAATCTCAAGAGCTGAGTTTTTTAAAGTTTTGTATTCAGGTATTAAAACAGATCTTTCTTTCTCAACTATTTCATCTTTTAAACTTCTAGATATTAAACCATAATCATTCGTGTATAGACCACTTATTAATCCAGCAATATTTGCCGTTTGTTTCACCATGCTTTTAAATGGAACCTCTTTTTTTAAAATAGCTCTGGAGTGAGATGTTTTTAGCTCTATTTTTGGATGAATAATAGTTATAACAAGATCTGAAGGAGATGGAAGTTTTATAATGTCTAAAGATTTTAAATCTCTAACCAAAGTAAGTCCACCAAGCATTGCAGGAGCAATATTATCGGCATGTGCTTCTCCACTTGCCAATTTTTCTCCATCTACTGCATGGACGATTAAATCAATTTTTTCATGCCTTCTTTCTAGTAATTCATTTATTCCATAAACAGCTCCAACTGCACTAGCAGCACTACTTCCTATTCCACTTCCAGCTTTAACTTTTTTATAAATTTCTATTTCTATACCAAATTCAGTAGGATATTTATTCAGATACGATTTTGCTGCTATCCCTGCTACATTTTCTTCTATTTCTAGAGGTAAGTTTTCGCCATCAATTTTAATAATGCTAAGACCAGGGGTTTTAGCCTTTCTAATTATCATCTCATCACCTACTGTCTCTAAACATAATCCTAGTACGTCAAAACCACATGAAAGATTAGCAACGCTCGAAGGGGAGAATATTTTTATTGAATCCATTTCTATCTTTTTCCGATTTTTATAATATCAGCAAATATTCCGGCTGCGGTAACATCAGCCCCTGCTCCAGCTCCTTTAACAACTAAAGGCTGGTCCGAATAACGACTTGTGTAAAACAATACTATATTATCATTTCCTTTCAAATTATAAAAATCGTGTCCTTTACTTATTTTTTGGAGACCAACTTTTGCCATCCCATTTTCAAGTTCGGCAACATATTTTAATTTAGAATTACTGAGTTCTGCATCTTTCAAAATTTCATTGAAGTGTTCTGAATTGTTTTTCAGATTATCATAAAACTCTTCCTTTGTTTTGGTCTTTAAAGATTCGGTAGGTAAAAAAGATTTGTTTTGAATTTCATTTAATTCAATATTTAATCCAGCCTCTCTAGATAAAATCAAAATTTTTCTAGCAACATCGATACCACTCAAATCAATTTTTGGATCTGGTTCAGTATAACCCATTTCTTCTGCTTTTTTCACAATATCTAAAAATGACACCCCATTTTTAAAATTATCAAAAATGAAATTTAAACTACCAGATAAAACTGCCTGAATCTTTAATATTTGGTCTCCAGAGTCAATCAAGTTATTTAGAGTATTGATTATTGGAAGACCAGCTCCAACATTTGTTTCATATAAAAATGGTGTGTTGAATTTTCTTGAAATGGATTTTAAATTTTTATAATTTTTTAATTTATCAGCACAAGCAATTTTATTACAAGTAACTATACTTGTGCTATTATTTAAATATTTTGAATATTCTTTTGAAATGGTTTCACTGGCAGTATTATCAATAAAAATAGTGTTTCTTAAGTTTTTGGACTTTATATGATTAAAAAATAATTTTCTATCAGATCTAATTCCATTTTTAAGAGAAGAGTCCCACTTGGTAAGATTAATCGGCTCACTACTCAATATCATTTTTTTTGAGTTTGAGATTCCCATAACTCTAACTTTTAAATGAATATTTTTATAAAGATATTCTTCTTGGCATCTAATTTGTTCCAATAATCTCCCTCCAACATTACCAACACCCGTAATGAATAAGTTTAATTCTTTAATCTGAGACTCAAAAAAGCTTTCATGAAGAGTATTCAATGCTTTTTTAATGTTGACTTTATCAATAATTATTGAAATATTTCTTTCTGAGGCGCCCTGAGCTATTGCTCTAATATTGATATTATTTGATCCTAGACTACTAAAAAGCTTTCCGCTTATACCCTGATGATCTTTCATTTTATCTCCAACTATAGCTAGATTAACCATATTAGACTCAACTCTTGTAAAATTAACTTTATCTAGGCCAATTTCAAATTCAAACTCTTCATCAATTAATATTTTGGCTTGTTGAGCATCTTCATCTTTAACTCCAATGCACATAGAGTATTCTGATGAAGCTTGAGTAATCATTATTATATTAATATTTTTTCTTGAAATTGCCTCAAAAAGTCTATTTGAAAATCCAGGAACTCCAATCATACCATTTCCCTCAAGAGTCAAAATAGATACATTATCAATGTGACTTATTCCTTTAACAATCTGACTATTTACACTAGAATGGTTAATTAATGTACCCCTGTCACTAGGTTTAAATGTATTTTTTATTATCATTGGTATTTGTTTATCAATGATGGGTTTAAGCGTTGGAGGGTAAATCACTTTAGCCCCAAAATGTGACATTTCCATTGCCTCATAATATGTCAGATTCGTAATTGGAACTGCCTGTTTCACAATTTTTGGATTTGCAGTGTACATTCCACTCACATCTGTCCAGATCTCTAAAACACTTGCATCTAGAATATTAGCTAAAATAGCAGCTGTGTAGTCGGAGCCTCCTCGACCCAATGTTGTAGGCTCTGCATTTTTGTTGGATGAAATAAAGCCTGAAATTATTGTGGCTTTAGATGTGTTTTTTTTATAAAAATCTAGTACTTTCTCTTTAGTTTTTATTAGATTAATTATCTCTTGATCATTTTTATTTTCGGTCTCAATTAATTTGACAGCATCAGCTTTAACAATATCAATATCGTTGTTTTTTAAAATTTTATATAAAATTGAACAAGAAAAAATCTCTCCAAAACTCAAAATAGTTGCAGAAGACTTTACTGTTGCTTCTTTCAAGGTAAAAACTGAGTCAAGAAGGTTTTCAAGACAAATAATTTGATTTGTTATGAAACTGATCATACTACCTTGTTGATCTAAAGGAAGACGATTTTTAATCAAATTTGTGTGACGTAACTCTAAATCACTGATTTCATTTTTGTAGTTTAATTCACCAATACTTGCCTTTTTTATCATATCTGATAAAATATCGGTAACTCCTCCAAGTGCAGAAACAACTACAGTAAGTTTATTTGGATCTTTTTTAATTATTTCAGAGACAAAATCTATAGAATTTTCGTTTGAAACAGAGGTCCCTCCAAATTTTAAAACTTTCATTTATTGGTTTTTTAAAAAAGTATAAAAATATCTTTAAATAGGTTTATCCGTTACTACGAAGTTGTTTTGATTTTGGAGATATCAAGTTTTTCATTATTTTTTGAGTGATTTATAGTAATTGAGTCTCCCTCTGTTATTAGATTATTGACTATTTGCTCAGCAACTAAGTCTTCAACATATTTCTGAAGAGCTCTTTTAAGTGGTCTGGCACCGTATTTTGTATCATAACCCTTTTCAACAATAAAATCTTTTGCAGACTTAGTTAGTGATATTGAATATCCAAGTTTTTCAACTCGAATCATTAGTTTTTTTAATTCTATTTCAACAATTTTTGATATTGCATTTTTATCTAAGGAATCAAATATTATAAAATCATCTATTCTGTTGAGAAATTCAGGAGCAAAAGTTTTTTTCAAAGCACTTTCAATGACACCTTTTTGAATTTCATCAGATTGGGATTTTTGTGAAGATGTTTCAAAACCGACTCCTGTTCCAAAGTCCTTTAGTTGTCTTGCTCCAATGTTTGAAGTCATTATTATTATTGTATTTTGAAAATTGACTTTTCTTCCTAAACTGTCAGTTAAAAAACCATCATCTAAAACTTGAAGTAACATGTTAAAAACATCAGGATGTGCTTTTTCGACTTCATCCAAAAGGATTACTGAGTAGGGGCGTGTTCTAACCTTTTCACTTAACTGACCCCCTTCTTCATAACCTACATATCCAGGAGGAGCTCCAATTAATCTAGAAATAGCAAATTTCTCCATGTATTCGCTCATATCTATTCTAATTAAGTTTTCTTCAGAATCAAATATTTCTTCAGCTAGTATTTTGGCTAACTGTGTTTTTCCGACACCAGTTTGACCAAGAAAAATAAAAGATCCAATCGGCTTATCAGGAGCCTTGAGACCTGATCTGTTTCTTTGAATGGACTTGACTACTTTTTCAACTGCTTCTTTCTGCCCAATAAGTTTTTCTGATATTATAGACGTTAAATTAGACAGTTTATTCTTTTCTGACTTAACAACTTTATTTACAGGTATATTCGTCATCATTGAAACAACATCTGCAATATCTCCTTCATCAACTAATATTCTGTTTTGTTTTGAAGTTTCATTCCATTCTTCCTGAGCAGAAAGTAATTTTCGCTCGATCTTTTTTTCATCATCACGAAGTTTTGCAGCTTCTTCATATTTCTGTTTTTTAACTACAGATGTTTTTTGATTTCTAATTTTTTCAAGCTCCTCTTCTAATTCAACAACTTCTTTGGGTACGTTCATATTCTGAATATGTACTCTTGAACCTGCCTCGTCTAGTGCATCAATTGCTTTATCTGGTAAAAATCGATCTGAAATATATCTTGAACTAAGATCTACACATGCCTCTAAAGCTTCATCTGTGTAAGTTACACTGTGGTGATTTTCATATTTATCTTTTATATTTTTCAATATCTCAAGAGTTTCTTCTAAAGAAGTTTCTTCTACTAATATTTTTTGAAAACGTCTTTCTAGAGCACCATCTTTTTCAATATTTTGTCTGAACTCGTTTAATGTGGTTGCTCCAATACATTGAATTTCTCCTCGAGCGAGTGCAGGTTTGAACATGTTGGAGGCGTCAAGACTTCCTGTAGCACCACCAGCTCCAACAATAGTATGAATTTCATCAATAAAAAGAATGATATTATTATTTTTCTCTAGCTCATTCATAACAGCTTTCATTCTTTCTTCAAATTGACCTCGGTATTTTGTTCCTGCCACAAGACTAGCTAAATCTAGGGTAACAACTCTTTTATTGTATAAAACCCTTGAAACCTTTTTCTGAATTATTCTCAAGGCTAATCCTTCAGCTATTGCAGATTTTCCAACTCCAGGTTCTCCAATTAATAATGGATTATTTTTTTTACGTCGACTCAAGATTTGAGAAACTCTTTCAATTTCTTTTTCTCTCCCAACTACTGGATCTAACTTATCGCTAAGAGCCATAGCAGTTAGATCTCTTCCGAAATTATCTAGTACAGGGGTTTTAGATTTTACATTAGATTTAGACTCGGATGAAGGTATAAAAGGATTTTCTTTTTTTAGATCGTCATCTTCATTTTCTTTTTCATCAGGAAAAGATTCGCTTCTAGATAGGTCTTGGTATTCATTTTTATCATTAGATATTAGAAGTTTAAACTCTTCTTTTATAAGTTCGTAATCTATGTTTAAATTTTGAAGAAGCTTAGTAGTTGGATCATTTTCGTTTCTGAGTATACATAACAACAAGTGCACAGTATTAATTAAATCACTTTGAAATAGTTTCGCTTCTAAAAAAGTAGTTTTTAAAGCCCTTTCAGCCTGTCTTGTTAAATGAAGATTCTTTTTTTCATTAACGGAGGAGTTAGTTTGAATAGTAGCAGGATTTAATATTTCAACTTTTTTTCTTAATGATTCTAAGTTAATTTCCATCGATGTTAAAATTGAAATAGCTTTTCCTCCACCATCTCTTAGTATACCCAACATCAGATGCTCAGTTCCAATAAAGTTATGTCCAAGTCTTAATGCTTCCTCTTTACTAAAAGCTATTACATCTTTTACACGAGGTGAAAAATTATCATCCATAATTAACATTTATTAGTTTAATTGCAATTAATGTTCCAAAACACATTTACTTCATAAAAGGACAAAAAAAAATCCATTTATCAAAACTCTGATTGGTAAAAATTATGATTAATTATCTTAATTTGAATGTTAATAAATTTAAAAATAAAAGCCCATTAATTATATAGTATTTATATGTCTTATGGTTATTTTCGTAGATACAGTAAAATTATATAAAAATGGCTTCAGAAGAAAAATTGATTCCAATCAATATTGAGGATGAAATGAAATCGGCGTACATAGATTACTCTATGTCTGTCATTGTGTCACGTGCCCTGCCAGATGTGCGAGATGGATTGAAACCAGTCCATAGAAGAGTTCTTTATGGGATGCATGAATTGGGAATAAGAGCAACAACTGCATATAAGAAGTCTGCCCGTATTGTTGGAGAGGTTTTAGGAAAATACCACCCCCACGGCGATACATCTGTATACGACACTATGGTTCGAATGGCTCAAGAGTGGAGTTTAAGATATCTTTTGGTTGATGGTCAAGGTAATTTTGGTTCTGTTGATGGAGATAGCCCCGCAGCAATGAGATATACTGAAGCAAGAATGAAAAAAATGTCTGAAGATATGCTTGCAGACATTGAGAAGGACACTGTTGATCATCAGCTTAATTTTGATGACACTTTAAAAGAACCTACTGTTTTACCTACAAGAATACCTAATTTATTGGTTAACGGCGCTTCTGGTATTGCAGTTGGTATGGCAACTAATATGCCTCCTCACAATCTAACCGAAATTGTTGATGGTACTATTTTGTATATAAATAAAACTTTTATTGATAAAACTGGACTTTCTGACCAGGTAGAAGTTGATGAAAACGAAGTAATTCAATCACTAATTGAGAAATCTTTAGATGAAAATTATTCCCCTTCAAAAGAAGAGATTAGTATTGAGGAAAAACTCTTAAAAACAAATAAGCAAAACAAAAGTGATATTGATGCTTTAATGCAACATGTAAAAGCTCCAGACTTTCCTACAGGTGGAATTATATACGGTTATGAGGGAGTTCGAGATGCTTTTCATACTGGACGTGGAAGAATAGTTATTAGAGCTAAAGCTATAATTGAAGAGGTTAATGGAAGAGAGTGCATTATAGTTACCGAAATACCCTATCAAGTTAATAAGGCTGAAATGATTAAAAAAACAGCCGAATTAGTCAATGATAAAAAAATTGAAGGAATTTCAAATATCAGGGACGAGTCTGATAGAAAGGGTATGAGAGTAGTTTATATTCTCAAGCGAGATGCTATCCCTAATATTGTTTTAAATAAATTATTTAAGTACACCTCACTCCAATCCTCCTTTAGCGTAAATAATATAGCTCTTGTCAAGGGACGTCCACAAATGTTAAACCTAAAGGATATGATTCTTCACTTTGTGGATCATAGACATGAGGTAGTTGTAAGAAGAACCAAGTATGAATTAAAAAAAGCCGAAGAACGTTCTCATGTATTAGAAGGATTAATAATTGCTTCTGATAATATAGATAAAGTAATAGCACTTATTAGAGGTTCGAAAAGTCCAGATGAGGCAAGAGAAAAGCTCATGAATAATTTTAAATTATCTGAGATTCAAGCCAAGGCCATAGTTGAAATGAGATTGAGACAACTCACAGGCTTAGAACAAGATAAACTTCGTTCTGAATTTGATGAGCTTCAAAAAACAATTACTGGATTAAATAATATACTTGACGATAAAGATATTCGAATGGGGATTATTAAATCTGAGCTTGAGGAAGTCAAAGAAAAGTATGGAGACAACAGACGTTCAGAAATTGAATATGCTGGAGGGAATTTTAGTATGGAGGATATGATTCCGGATGAGAAAGTAGTTATAACTATATCTCATGCAGGTTATATCAAAAGAACACCATTATCTGAATATAAAACTCAGAATAGAGGTGGAGTTGGACAAAAGGCTTCTACAACGAGGAATGAAGATTTTCTTGAAGATTTATTTGTTGGAACTAACCACCAGTATATGCTCTTTTTTACTCAAAAGGGTAAATGTTTCTGGATGCGAGTTTATGAAATTCCAGAGGGATCGAAAACATCAAAAGGAAGAGCAATGCAAAATCTTGTAAATATAGAGCAAGACGATAGGGTTAAGGCGTTTATTTGTACACAGGATCTAAAGGATGAAGAATACATAAATAGTCATTATGTTATTATGGTAACAAAAAAAGGTCAGGTTAAAAAAACCTCCTTAGAAAAATATTCTAGACCCAGAGCCAATGGAATAAATGCAATAACGATTAAAGAAGATGATGAACTTCTAGAAGCAAAATTAACAAACGGTTCAAGCCAAATCGTTTTAGCTGTCAAATCTGGAAAAGCTATTAGGTTTGAAGAAAGTAAGACAAGACCAATGGGAAGAGGTGCTTCTGGAGTTCGTGGGATTAGGTTAAAGGATGAGAAGGACGAGGTTATAGGAATGATTTCCGTTAACGATATGGATACAAATGTTTTAGTAGTTTCTGAAAATGGTTATGGTAAAAGGTCAAGTTTAGATGATTATAGAATTACAAATAGAGGAGGTAAAGGCGTAAAAACTATCTCTATTACTGAGAAAACAGGAGAATTAGTTTCCATTAAAAGTGTAACTGATTCTGACGATTTGATGATTATTAATAAATCTGGTGTTGCAATAAGAATGGAGGTTTTAAATCTTAGGGTTATGGGTAGGGCAACTCAAGGTGTGAAGCTTATTAACTTAAAAAGTACCGATCAAATTGCAGCAGTTGCTAAAGTTATGAAGGATGATGAGGTTATAGAAGAAATTGATGATATTGAAACAAATGAAGGGCCAATAATTAAATAAAATCTATTAATTTTACATTAAAACAATAAATAATGAAAAAAATAATAACTCTTTTTTTTATTTTATTGAGCACTTCAATTTTCGCTCAAAAAAAACAATTTAAATCCGCAGCAAAAGCCTTTAAAAAAGGAGATATAGTATTATCTGCTAAAATATTATCAGATAATACTTCTTTGTTTTCTCAAGCAGATGATAAAATAAAAAATCAAGTAAAGTTCCTTTCTGCGAGGATTGATCATGAGAATAAGAATTTTTCTTTAGCGTTAAATAGTTATAATGATTTAAAAGGTAATCCTGATTTTACGGATTTAGTAAATGAACGTCTAAAAGTATTGTCTGGTGACATAATAACTGTAGCTATAGAGGAAAGTGAAGCAAAAGAATTTATTAAATCCTCCAAGAAACTTTATATGGCATACACCATTGATAAAGAAGTGGGTATGGATTTTCTTTTTTATGCTTCACAAAATGCAATAAATGGTCAGGATTATGAAATGGGCCTCAATTATTTATTACAGTTAAAAGAAAAAAAATATTCAGGTTCAGTTATAAATTATTTTGCAAAAGAAAAAGCTACAGGAAATGAAATCCCTCTGGATGCTACACAATATAAATTTTTTCAAAAATCGGATGGTTATTCTGATTTTAGAGAAGAAAAAACCCCTTCAAAATATCCTGAAATAGTTAAGAATATTGCATTAATATACGCAAAGCAGGGTAAGAATGATAAAGCTCTTGAAGCTGTAAAGGAAGCTCGTGTTGAAAATCCAGATGATTTAAACCTGATACTCACTGCTGCTGAAATATATATTGATTTAGGTGAAAAAGAGAAGTTTAAAGAATTAATATCTCAAGCCATTGAAAAAGATCCAAACAATGCAGTTCTATATTTTAACTTAGGAGTTGTTAATAATGATCTTGGTGATATCGATTCAGCCAGAGATTTTTATGAGAAAGCCATTGAAATTGATCCTACATATGAAGCTGCATATTTTAATTTAACATCTCTAATTCTATCTGGTGAATCAGCTATAGTAGAAGAGATGAATTCATTGGGTACTTCAAGAGCGGATAATGCAAGGTATGATACTCTTAAATCTAACAGGGAAACCTTGTATCTAGAATGTGTGCCATTTTTAAACAAACTAATAAACTTGAATAATAACATTGAGGCAATTCAAACTTTAATGAATATATACGGAACAATAGGAGATAATCAGGGTTATATGAAAATGAAAAAATTGCTTGAAGAGATAAAATCATAATAATTTTATTAACTAAAACCCCCTTTTCTAAAGATTTGAAGGGGTTTTGTATTTAGGATATTTAAATACATTTAGTATTTTTATTATAAATAAATAACTTGAAAAATTTATATAGTTACTTTATCCTAAAACAATCCTTATTATATAAGATATTACTTTTTATAGGTTGTAGTGCTTTTGTAGTATATATTTTTCCTAGAGGAGGTCAATTCAAGTTTGAATATCAAAAAGGAAAAATATGGCAGCACCAAACTTTATATGCGCCTTTTGATTTCACTATTCTTAAATCAGAACAAGAAATCAAAGATGAAAAACAACAAATAGAGATCAACCAGCCTAAATACTATAGATATGACAACTCTATTTATGAAAACATTTTAATAAAATACGATACACAATCTAAATTAGTTTTTTCTAATAATGCATTAAGTGATAAATTAATTTTATTTGGAAGAGGGTTAATTGATGAAATTTATAAATACGGAGTTCTACCCATCAATTTTAATTCAAATAATAATAATTTGTATCTAATTAAAAATACAGAGGAAGCATCATTGAGCCTTGATCAGTTTTTTATTATTGAAAATCTAAATGATTTTATAATAGATAAAACTAAAGCTTCCAATTTAAATATATATAGTAATCAATTTTACAGCCTTCTTTTTGATCTAATTCAGCCTAATGTTTTTTTGGATGAGAATTTTACAAAAAAAGCTTTGAAAGAATCTTTAGATGTTATATCTCCTTCTAGAGATTATATTATTGAAGGTAAACTTATAGTAGCTCAAGGAGAGGTTGTTGAGGGAGAAAATTTCCTTCAATTAGAGTCGCTAAAGAAGGAATATATGTCTCTAAATATTTCAAAAAGTCAAGAATACACTATCCTGTTTGGTTATACAATTCTTATAAGCGTTGTGTTTTTTATGCTGTATTTATTTATAAAAAATTACAGAAATGATATTTTTAAAAATAATAAAGATTTAACTTTTATT
The DNA here is from genome assembly GCF_983056325.1 of Candidatus Marivariicella sp. Lineage (NCBI taxonomy): Bacteria > Pseudomonadati > Bacteroidota > Flavobacteriia > Flavobacteriales > Flavobacteriaceae > Candidatus Marivariicella > Candidatus Marivariicella sp. The sequence continues at coordinate 29,990 of NZ_CEZOWA010000006.1, forward strand.
GTTTTTAATATCCTTTTTTTGTTGAGTTTAACAACTATAATACTCAGTTTAAATGGTGATTTTTATTATGCAATCCCATTATGTATTCTTCCTCTTACTTTAAAAACATTTTATGATGCAAGGTTGGGACTCTTCACCCATGTTTTAACTGTTTTACTTCTTGGTTTTATAGTTCCCAATGGATTTGAATTTGTTTTTCTTCAAACTATCGCTGGAATAGTAATTATTCAAACACAAACTGAGCTTCACAAGCGAGCTAGTATATTTATTTCGGTCAGCCAAATAGTACTGGTATATTTAGTAGGTTATTTTTCTTTTTCTATAATTCATGAAGGTAACTTCAGTTCTTTTGATTTTAATATTGTTGTATACTTTATTGTTAACGGATTACTCACTCTTTTTGTTCAGCCTTTAATATATGTTTATGAAAAACTATTTGGTTTGGTTTCTGATGTTACTTTATTGGAGTTTTCAGATACTAATTCAAAACTATTAAAGCAATTATCTGAAAATGCTCCTGGAACTTTCAATCATTCTCTTCAAGTTGCGAATTTGGCTGAAGCTGCTGCTAACGAAATAGGAGCAAACAGCCTTTTGGTGAGAGTTGGAAGTTTATATCATGATATTGGTAAAATAAGTACTCCTACTTTTTATACAGAAAATCAAAAATCGTACGTATCTCCTCATGAAGATTTGACTCCGGATCAAAGTGCTGAAATAATTATTAATCATGTCAATGAAGGAATTAAAATTGCCAAAAAAAATAATATTCCTGATAGAGTCATTGATTTTATAAGAACTCATCATGGCTCCAACACGGTTTATTATTTTTATCAAAAAGCTGTTGAACTTTATGGAGAAGAGAATGTAAATAAAAAAAAATTTAAATATCCTGGCCCAAAACCCTTTTCAAAAGAAACTGCGATACTAATGATGGCAGATTCGGTTGAGGCTGCTTCCAAGAGTTTAAAAACGCCCACTTTTGAAAAGATAAAAGACTTTGTAAACAATTTAACTGATAAGCATATGTATGGTAAACAGTTTGAAAATTCAAATATTACTTTAAATGAGATTGAACTTGTTAAAAAAGTTTTAATTAAAAGATTGGTAAACATATATCATATAAGAATTGAGTATCCCGAATAATGTTTTTTTAAAAAACATTTGTAGTTACCATCTTAAACTTTAGATTTGCAAATTACAAATCAGGAGGGGTGCCAGAGTGGTAATGGAGCAGTTTGCTAAACTGTCAACGGGTAACCGTTGCCAGGGTTCGAGTCCCTGTCCCTCCGCAATTAAGGTCGCGTAGCTCAGCTGGATAGAGCATCTGCCTTCTAAGCAGACGGTCACAGGTTCGAATCCTGTCGCGATCACAACAAAGATCCGTAAAGTGTTTAATTATAATACTTTACGGATTTTTTCATTTTTATGTAGGCTAATATGTGGGTCGAAACTATTGATTAAATATGTATTTATTTGCTTATTTATGACAACAATACCGCCAAAACATTCAGAATTGATCAGTATTTAATAAAATGGCCGAAAGCTGTCGCGATCAAATCACACCTTACATTAATAGTCAGGATTTTTTGTTAAATAGCTGTTTTTACATTTTTTTTTAATTTAAGAAAATCCTATTTAGAAACTCCAGAATAAAATTCATCTACTTGTCTTACTTCTTTTATTATAGTATTCATTCTCAATAATGTGAAGAAATGGTTAGTAAGATTTATTATTTCTTTATAGTATAACTCTTGATTGATTTCTTTTACTTTATTTTAATAATCTTTTAAATTTTTATATACTTTTACATCAAATTTATTCTATGAAAATAGGTGTCCCTAAAGAAATCAAACCTCAAGAAGCTCGTGTTGGATTGACACCATCTGGAGCAGCAACTTTAGTTTCGGACAGTAATGAAGTTTTTATTCAAAAAAGTGCTGGAATTGATAGTGGTTTTTCAGATGAAGAATATATTGCAGCAGGCTGCAATATATTAAGTTCAATACAGGAAATATACTTTATTTCCGATATGATAGTGAAAGTAAAAGAACCATTAAAACCTGAATATTCTTTGATTAAACCAAATCAATTAATATTTACATATTTTCATTTTGCTTCAAGTGAAACTCTTACTAATGCCATGATTAAAAGTGAAGCAATTTGTATTGCTTATGAAACTGTAGAAAAAAATAAAGGTTTACCACTTTTAGTTCCCATGTCTGAAGTTGCTGGAAGAATGGCAACTCAACAAGGGGCGAAATATTTAGAAAAGCCTCAAGGAGGGTTAGGGATTCTTTTAGGAGGAGTTCCTGGTGTTGCTCCAGCTAATGTTTTAATATTGGGAGGGGGTGTAGCTGGAACAGAAGCTGCGAGAATGGCTGCTGGATTGGGAGCCAACGTTACATTGTTAGACACTAACTTAGATAGACTAAAATTATTAGGTGATATTCTTCCTCCAAATGTAACCGTACTTTATTCAGATTCATCAACAATAAGTAAACATATTAAAATTTCACATTTGATTATTGGAACAGTTTTAATTCCAGGCGCGAAGGCTCCAAAATTAATCACTAAAGAAATGCTAAATGATATGCAAAAAGGTACTGTGCTTGTAGATGTTGCTATCGATCAAGGTGGATGCTTTGAGACAAGTATTCCAACAACTCATGACAAACCTATTAATACTATTAATGGTATAGTTCATTATGCGGTAACAAATATGCCTGGAGCCGTTCCAAACACATCCACAAAAGCTTTAACAAATGCTACTATCTCATATACTCGAGAATTAGCTTCCAAAGGTTGGAAAAAAGCTTGTAATGACAACTATTCTTTAATGAAAGGTGTTAATATAGTTGATGGGAAAATTACTTATAAAGAAGTTGCAGAATCTTTTTCTCTACCATACCATTCAATTGATGCATTTTTGAATTAAAATTAATTATATTTGATTGTGAAGGTTACACCAAATCGCTTTAATATTTTTATGTTTTTTAAACTCCCATCAGCATGGTGGTCAGGAGTTAGATTACATGAAATCTCCTCTGAAAAGTGTATCGTTAAAGTAAAACATTCTTGGATTAATCAAAACCCATTTAAATCCATGTTTTGGGCGGTTCAGGGAATGGCCGCTGAAATGACTACAGGTGCCTTCTTAACTCGTGAAATTAATTTAAGTGGAAAAAATATTTCCATGTTGGTTGCTAATAATACTGCTAAGTTTACTAAAAAAGCAACAGGAAAAATTCGTTTTGTCTGTGATCAAGGATTAGAAGTAAAAAAACTTATAAATAAAACCATTACAACAGGTGATGGTCAAACCCTATGGATCGATTCCAAAGGATTTAATGAAGAAAACATTATGGTTTCTCATTTCTCCTTTGAATGGTCTGTTAAACTCAGAAAATAATGAAACCATCTTTTTTTAATGATTTATCTCTGCCCGTTATAGCAGCACCTATGTTTTTAATTTCAGGTCCAGAATTAGTTATCGCATGTTGTAAAAGTGGAATAGTAGGAACATTTCCTGCACTCAACCATAGAACAACCGATGGATTTGAGCAGTGGGTTATTCAAATTAATGAACAGCTTGATGCTTTTGAAAAGGAAACAGGACAAAAGGCAGCTCCTTTCGGAGTTAATTTAATTGTGCATGCAACTAACATGAGGGTTCAGGCTGATTTAGCAGTTTGTGTCAAACATAAAGTTCCTATAATTATTACTTCCTTGGGGGCGGTTCCAGAACTAGTAGATACAGTTCATAGTTATGGTGGTTTAGTTTATCATGACGTTATTAAAAAGCGACATGCTGAAAAAGCTTCGGAAGCAGGAGTTGATGGTCTTATATTAGTTGCTGCTGGAGCTGGAGGACATGCAGGAACTCTTCATCCTATACCTTTAATAAATGAAATTAGAAAATTTTTTAAAAAAACAATTTTACTTTCAGGATGTTTAAGTTCTGGTAAAGATATTGCTAGTGCACTTCAAATGGGTGCTGATTTCGCCTATATGGGTACTAGATTTATTAATGTTACTGAAAGTAATGCTAGTGAGGATTATAAACAAATGATTATTGATAGTTCTGCTGAAGATATTGTATATACTGCAGCTGTTTCTGGAGTTCATGGTAGTTTTTTAAAACCTAGCTTAGAAGCTATGGGAATTACGGAGGAACAATGGTCTAAATCCAAAAAAGTTGATTTCGGGAGTGAATTAGATGCTGCTAAAGCTGAAGCTCAGGCTTGGAAAACAATTTGGTCTGCTGGACAAGGTGTAACAACTATTAACGATGTTCAGTCAACTGAATCTTTAGTTACTCAACTAAAAAAAGAATTTAAATCTTCGATTGAAGAACAAGAGAAACTACTTAAAGTTTTTGCTTAAAAACTTTATTTAGAGTTAATTAATCGATAAATAAAGATTGCAGTCCTTACCGTTAGTGACTCCATTGTTTTAAGATTTACGGTTTCCTGAGGCGTATGTGCGTTTTCTCCCATTGTTCCTAATCCATCCAACGCATCAACATAATCTGCAACAAAAGAAACATCTGCAGCACCCCTTTTTCCTGGATCGTATGAAACTACTTCTCCTTGCTCAAGAGACAAACTAACATCGCTTAACTGCTTTAAAAGTTTAATATTTCCTTGGGTTGGACCCATTGCCGGATAACTGTCTGTAAAAGTAATATTTGCCGATGTATTTGGAAGTGATTCATTTACAATTGACCTCATTTTTTCTCTAGCTCTCTCTTTTTGATTCTCCGAAATAAATCGAAGTCCGCCATTAACTTTTGCAACTTGAGCTACTACATTTGTTTTTCCAAACACAAAACCTTCACTTTTTTTATTATCATAATTGATAAATGTACCTCCAATCAAATTTCCTGGATTAAAGGTTAACAATTCTTCTCCTCTAACTTCTTCATAAAAACTATTTAAAATTCGACCCATTTCAAAAATAGCTCCTGCTCCAACAGATTCACCGAATATTCCGGACGAATGAGCTCTTTCCCCTTGGGTTGTTATACTCCACCCAGATGCTCCTCTTCTAGCAATAGTTGCATTGTTATACCCTGTTGAATTTTCAAAACCAAGAGCGATATCACTCATTTTTGCAGCTTGAATAAGATCCATTCTTGACATGCTTATTGGTTTCCCAGTACTTTCTTCATCTCCAGTCATGGCAACTGTTATGTATGCATCTTTTAATAAATTTAATTCATCAAGGGCTTTAAGTGCATATAACATAACTACATTTCCACCTTTCATATCATTTCCCCCAGGAGCAAAGGCTATCGAGTCTTTTCTTTCAAAAGTTTGGAATGGGCTGTTTTCCTCAAAAACAGTATCCAAATGACCAATAAGAAGTAATTTTTTACCTTTAGATCCATTTATTTTTGCGAATAAATGGCCTGCTCTATTCATTTCCTCTGGCATTTCTACCCATCGTGTTTTGAAGTTTATATGATCAAAAGCATCTTGAAAAACATTTCCTACTTTTCTTACTCCTTTTATATTTAATGTTCCACTATTAATATTCACAACCTTTTCTAAAAAAGTAATAGCTTCTTCATTATTTAAATGAACTTGATTTAATATTTTCTTTTCTATTCTAGATAGTTTTGTTTGGGAGTAAATCGAAGTTTGAAATAAAAATAATAATAATAACAGATATCTATTAAAAATCATATTATAAGTTTTTAGTTAAAGATTTGACAATTTTATTTTCTTCAAAAAATGTTTGAAGCATCACTTTTATTGATGTATAGGCTGGAATGGCAATAATTAATCCAATTGTACCAAAAAGTGTACCGGCAATTATTATTACTATAAAAATTTCCAGAGGATGAGATTTTACTGATTTTGAAAAAATATAAGGTTGACTGAAAAAGTTATCAATTATTTGACCAAAAGTAAATCCTAAAAGAACCAATAGTGTTTTTGGAATAATAACGTCTGTGAAAGATGCATCGATGAAACTTGTCATAGTTAGTACACTAATTAAAATTGCTCCGATAACTGGCCCCAAATAGGGGATTAAATTTAATAGGGCACACAAAAAGGCTATTATAAAAGCATTTGAAACACCGAGAATTAGTAAAACAGAGGTGTATATTATAAGTAAAATCGATATTTGAAAAACAAGTCCGATAAAATATCTTGAAAGTAAATCTTTGATTTTCTCAAGACCTTTTTTAAATTTTGATTCCAAACTATCATCTACAAAGATTAAGGCTGTTTTTTCTAAAATTTTACTGTCTTTAAGAAGGAAAAAACTAGCAAAAATTACTGAGAACAGTCCAATTGTGAAATTACTTAAAGTCCCAATAATATTATTCAAAAAGTCAGGAATATTGCTAAGTCCAATATTTGAGAATATATTATTTGATATTGTATTTGTATTTAAATATGAATTATTCCATCCAATAAAATCACTAATTTGAGTACTCAAAAACATAAACTTATTCTCAAGTTCTTTAACATCTAAAAGAGATAAATTATCTCCCTGTTCTAATATTAAGGGGATAAATAAGGAAAACATGCCCATAAACAAAATAACATAAAATAATAATGTAATTATGGCAGCCCAAAGTGAAGAAAATTTTAATTTTCTTTCTAAAAACAAAACAATAGGTCTTCCCACTAAAGCCAGAACTGCTGCGATTGCTAAGTGTATAATTAATTCTTGTAGACTATAAATTAAATAAATACACAATGAAAAAAATAAAAACTTATAAATAGCATTTAAAATTCCTTTAGTTATGTTTTTAGATTCCATGTTTATAAAGATATAAAACTCCTTTAATTTATTTTTTTTGTAAACAAGAGAGAACAGATATTGCTTGTGTTACATATATGGCAGCAGTTTCCGTTCTAAGGATATTGTTACCAAGACTAATTGATTCGTAGTTATTTATATTAGCCTGAGTTATTTCATTTTTACTAAAATCTCCCTCTGGACCGATTAAAACAATTATTGGTTTATTTTCTAATGAAATATTGGCTATGTGTTTCTTATTTGAGTTTTCGCAATGTGCAATTAATTTATTTTTAAAATCATTATTTTTCAAAAAGTCGCTGAAAGTAACAATTTCCTTTATTTCTGGTACATAAAATTGTTTTGATTGTTTAATAGAGCTAATAGCAACTTTTTGAAATCGAGATAAATTAATTTTCTTACGTTCGCTATTTTCAGTTTTTATAAAATGAATTTTCTTAATACCAATTTCGGTTGCTTTTTCAATGAACCATTCATTTCTATGATTACTTTTTGGAGGAGATATTGCTATTTCAAGATCAAAACGGTTGTCTTCAATTATTTCAGATTTAATCTTTATAGCTTCGGTGTTTTTATTTCCCACCTCAATTAATTTTCCGCTCCACTTTAATCCATTTCCATTTGTGACAGTAATATTATCCCCTTCAATTTTCCTCAAAACTTTATAAACATGCTTACTTTCTTCAGATGAAAAAATAAAACTTTCTGTTTCTTGAGATATTTTTGGATTGAAAAATAGATTCATTTAAAATGTCATTCTTGAATTAGAAGTGGAACTTAAATCACTAAAGTTGTTTTCTATAAATTTAAGATAGCCAGCAATTCCAATCATTGCTGCATTATCTGTTGTGAATTCAATAGGGGGTATATAAATTTTCCACCCATTATTTTCTTTCTTGTTATTTAGAAAAGCTCGAACAGAACTATTAGCTGACACCCCTCCACCAATGGCTACTGAACTTATTTTAGTTTTATTTACAGCCATTTCAATTTTATCAGTTATTATTTTTATTAATGTTGATTGGATACTACTACAAAGATCATTGAGGTTTTCTGAAATAAAATTTGAATTATTATTTTTTTCTTTATTTATAAAATTTATGAAAGCTGTTTTACATCCACTATAGCTTAAATTTAAACCTTTTACTTTAGGTATTGGAAATTTATATTTTTTTGGATTTCCTTTTTTTGATAATTTATCAATTATTGGTCCTGAAGGATATTCAAGACCCATTTTTTTTCCACATTTATCAAATGCTTCTCCTATCGCATCATCGAGTGAAACTCCGATTACTTCCATATCAAAATAATCCCTCACAATTATTATTTGAGTATGACCCCCCGAAATATTTACACCTAAAAATGGAAAATGTGGAGATTTTTGACTCTTATTATATATAAAGTGGGCTAAAAGATGAGCTTGCATATGATCAACTGCTATCAAGGGAATTTTTAAACCTATAGACATTGATTTCGCAAAACTATTTCCAACAAGTAATGAACCTAATAGCCCTGGCCCCTGAGTATACGCAATAGCACTTATTTGATTTTTTTTTATTTTGGCATCTTTCAACGCTTGGTTAACTACTGGAATAATGTTTGCTTGGTGGGCTCTTGACGCCAATTCAGGAACAACTCCACCATATTCGTTATGAATTTCTTGGTTGATTATACAATTTGATAGAACTTTGTTGTGATCCAATATTGCTGCTGCGGTATCGTCACATGATGATTCTATTGCTAAAATGTAGCATGGTGTTTGTTTCATAAATGAAATAGTAACTTGACAAAAATAAACGATTAACATCAAACAGAGATATAAAATTTTAATTGGAATGTTGACTTTGCTAATTTTATTAGTGGTGTCTATGTTTTATATACTCAAAAAAGAAAGTATTCAAGATAAAATCGTACAAAGTTTAACAAATAAAATAAGAGAAAAATATAATTTAGATATAAGTATACGATCAGCTAAAATTTCATTTGAAAATGGTATCACAATGAGTGATATCTTATTAAATGATCACCAAAAGGATACACTCTTATACATAAATAAATTAAAAACGAACTTTAATTCAGTTGAAAAATTTTTTGAAAGTGAGGTTAGGTTTTCCTTTTTGGATATAGATGGGATGATTTTTAAAATCATAAAACACCCTAATGATGACATCAATAATTTACAATTATTTTTACAAAGTTTAAACTTAAAAATTGATGAATCCAAGTTCTCACCGATTATATCAATTTCTTCTTTAAAAATTATAAATAGTGAAATAAGATACCTAAATGAGGAAGGATCTTATAAAATAGCTTCACTAAAATCAAATAATTTTATTTATGGACCTGATTTTATTGAAATACCCTTCATTGACGGGGAATTAAATATTCCACAGATTAATTCATTTTCCTTTAAATCTAATTCATTGAAATATTTAGGGTGCTCAATATTAATTGATAATTATTCATTAGTATCTAAAAAGGGTTCTTTCTCAGGAGATATTGAATATATCAACTCTGAAGGGAATTTATCTAGTTATTTTAAAAAATCAAAAATAATATCTAGGCATAAAATTTTTGAGTTTCAGCCATCAAAATCTTTATACAAGTTGGATTCGACATTAAAAATTTCAGGTGAATTAGACTTAATCGGATCACTCGATTCAATAAACATTAAAAATGCAATATTTGATTTTGGGTTTTCAAAATTAAATACTGATTTACAAATTTTAAATATGTTTTCTGATAATAAAAGATCATTCAAGGGATATTTGGGGATTGATAGTCTTCAGTTAAAAAATTTAAATAATATTTTTAAAACTACAATCCCACAATTGAAATACTTCAATGATAAAAGTATAAAAACACTAGATATAACTGGTTTATATTCGAATAATAAATGGAATTTAAATTCAAATATTGAAAGTGATTTTGGAAGTTTTGAAATTGAATTAAATAAAAATGATGCAGTTGATAAGAATTTAATTTCTGTAGATGTTAAGAACCTTAACCTATTAAAATTTAGCAATTTAATACCAGAAGGTTTTGTTTCAGCAAGCATAGTGGTTGAATTAAAAGATAGAGTTTTTGATTGGAGTATTGATGAAGGATATTTTTTTAAGAAAAAGTATAATCATATAAATTTTAAAGCAAAAGGAATAGGGGATTTTGAAAAAGGAGAAATTTCATGGATGACAAGTTCATTTAACACATATACGGGTTTGTCAATTCCTAATGGTGATCTGGAATACGATCTTTCTGAAAAAATAAAAAAGATAAGTTCAGAAATTGATTTGAAGTCATATAATTTATCAAATATTAATAAAAAGATTGGAGGAGGTAAGGCGATTGTTAGTGGTATTTTTAAAAGTAAAATTGAAGGTAAATCTGTTGATGATGCTTCAATTTTTCTGACAGTTCAAAACTTAAAGCTGGAACACAATAATGGGGTTTTGAATTCACCTGATTTTTATTTAAATAGCACAAGAAACGAAGGATTACGCAATTTTTCCGTAATAAATTCCTCAATAGATTCTTCTTGGTTATCTGGAGAAGCGATTGGTGATTTTGACATAACTAAAATAGATCTTTTGGTCAATAATGCTTTATCAGAAACCTTTCCAGTTATTCCAAAATTAAAACTACTCTCAGATCAGGAATTGAAATTCGATTTTACTTTATCTAAAGATTTAGTAAACATTCTAAATACTGATATTCAAAGTACAGAAGATTTTAAGCTTAGCGGATATCTTAGTAACAATCAATTCGAATCTTATTTAGATATTGAAATTCCCTTTTTTCAATTCCAAGATTTTTTTACTCAAGGCATAAAGATAAATATTAACAACAAGTCTAGTAATAAGGAAAGTAAACTACTTATTAACAAGATCATATACCAAAATTATAATTTGGAAAAATTTTCATTGGGTAGTAAAAAAATAAACGAAAAATTATCATTTAATATTGGTTTAAATTCGATAAATAATGGTAGTGATGGATTTAATTTAAACTTTATTGTTGATAATGTAAATAAAAATAAAAGGATGTTTCACTTATCGGAATCTTCAATTATTTACAATAAAAACAAATGGGTATTAAAGGAGTCAGAAAATAATCCAATTGTGTATGATTATTCAGACACTTCTTTTAAAGTTGATAATTTTTTTATATCCTCGGGTGTCTCAGAAGTTATGGTAAATGGAGTTTATTCTGGAATAGAAGATTTTGATTTAAATTTTGATTTTAAAAACACAAATTTTAGTCAGTTTTTACCGCAAAACCAAAATTTTAATACTGAAGGCATGTTTAACTCAAATTGGGATATTAAAAACACTAATAACGACAACTCTTTAAATGGATATTTAAAATCCTCAGATATATTTATAAATAATGTTTTAGTTGGTGAGTTTGACTTGAAAATAGGAGGAAATACAAAGTTCAATTCGTATTCCATGTCATGGGATTTAATTAATAAAGACATTAAAACTTTTTCAGGGTTAGGTAACTTGATATATAATAATATTTCTTCTAAACTTGATCTGGATATTTCATTTTCAAATTTTGATATTTCTTTTTATTCATCCCCTGGTAGTAAATCTATTTCTAATATTCAAGGAGATTTAAATGGTGAACTTAATATTTGGGGAGATTTGAATAATCTTCAAAATACAGGATCAATTAATTTAAATAATGCAAGTTTTTCAATTCCTTACTTAAATACTACCTATGACCTATCTAGCAATACACAGCTTAATTTCAATAATAGGGTCATTGAGTTTCAATCCACTAAAATATTTGACTCACTTTTTGAAACAGAAGCAGATGTTCAAGCTAAATTTTCACATACAAATTTCAAAGAATGGCTAATGGACTTATCTCTTGACTCAGAAGGGTTTTTGTTGCTAAATAAAAAAGAAACTTCTGACGCTTTATTTTATGGACAGGGCTTAATAGCTGGTGATATTTCACTTAAAGGTCCTATTAAAAACCTTCAGCTTGAGTTGGTTGGATCAACTGCAAAAGGCACATCAATAAAAATTCCATTAAAGGATACTCAAGAAATCACAGATATTTCTTTTATCAAATTTGTAGATAAAAACACTAAGAAAAAATCGAATGAATTAAGGAAGAAACAACCACTAATTGAAGAAATTAAAGGTTTGGAAATGCGTTTTGAATTAGATATAAATAAAAATGCATTAGTTGAAATTGTAATAGACCAATCTTCTGGAAGCTATTTAAATGGTATGGGAGTTGGAAATTTATTGATGGAATCTAATACTAATGGGAAGTTTAACATGTGGGGTGATTTTACAACTTCTGATGGGATTTATAATTTTAAAAACTTAGGACTTTTAGATAAAAAATTTAATTTAAAAGAAGGTGGGACAATTGTATGGGATGGTGATCCTTTTGGAGCTCAAATGGATTTAAATGCTTTATATCAAGTTCCTGGTGGAGCAAATCCAGCAATTTTGTTGGATAATCCAAATTTCAATAAGAAAATCCCAACTGAAGTTGGTATTCATTTACAAGGAAACTTACTTAAGCCTGATAATCCAATTTTTGAAATATTTTTCCCTAATACAAGTACTGCTTTAGTTTCTGAAATTAATTATCGATTAGCTGATCCGCAAATAAGTCAACTTCAGTCAATATCCCTTCTTTCTCAGGGAATATTTATAAATGAGATAGGTCTATCTGTCGAGGGAATCACAAATAACTTATATGAAAAGGCATCTGATATTTTCACCTCTATGATAGGAGATAATGATGAAAAACTTAAAGTTGGTATTAATTATTTACAAGGAGATAGAAATTCAGAATTAGATATATATTCTGAAGATAGATTAGGGGTAACTCTTTCAACGCAGGTAAGTGATAAAATTCTCATTAATGGAAAAATTGGTGTTCCTATAGGTGGAGTTAATGAAACTATGATTGTTGGAGATGTTCAAATTGATTTTATTTTAAATGAAGACGGTACATTAAAGGCAAAAGTTTTTAATAAGGAAAACGAATTTCGTTATATTGGAGATAAGTTGGGTTACACTCAGGGAATGGGAATTTCATATAATGTTGATTTTAATACTTTTAAAGAGTTGATGAGTATTATAATTAAAAACAATAGTAATTGAACCATGATATTTAACTAAAAGTAGTTTTTTTTATGACATCAAGAATGGTTAAATTTACATAATGAAAAAAATTAAGAAAATTGGTGTTTTAACCTCTGGAGGAGATGCTCCTGGCATGAATGCCGCAGTAAGAGCAGTTGTTAGATCGAGTGTTTATAACGGTATAGAGTGTTTTGGTATATATAAGGGTTACCAAGGAATGATGGAAGGTTCGATTAAAAAATTAAACGCCAGAAGTGTTAACAATATAATTAATAAGGGAGGGACCGTACTTAAGACCGCAAGATGTAAAGAGTTTTATGAAAAAGAAGGAAGAAAAATAGCTTACGAAAAGATTAAAGAATACGACATTGATGCTTTAGTGATAATTGGTGGTGACGGTTCTTTTACTGGTGCAATTCTTTTTAATAAAGAACATGATATTCCAATTATTGGAATACCAGGCACAATTGATAATGATATCTCTGGTACTAGTTTTACCATTGGTTTTGATACAGCACTCAATACTGTGGTAGATGCAATAGACAAAATTAGAGATACTGCAATATCTCATAATCGATTATTTATAGTTGAGGTTATGGGAAGAGATGCAGGTCATATTGCCCTAAATGCTGGAATTGGAGCCGGAGCAGAAGAAATCTTAATTCCTGAGGAAGATATGGGACTGGATAGGCTTTTAGAATCTCTTAAGAAAAGTCAAAAGTCTGGAAAATCTTCAAGTATAGTAATGATAGCCGAAGGAGATAAGACAGGTAAAAATGTTTTTGAAATCGCTTCTTATGTTGAAAATAACATGCCTGAATATGAAGTAAGAGTTTCTGTTTTAGGTCATATCCAAAGAGGGGGAGCACCCTCTTGTTTTGATCGTGTTTTAGCTTCTAGGATGGGAGTACATGCAGTTGACTCTCTTTTAAATGGAACGTATAACGTTATGGTTGGTATAAAAGATGACCTTATGGTTTTAAGTCCTTTAAAAGAAGCTATAAAAGGTCAAACAGAGATAAATAAAAATTTAATTCGTGTTTCGGAAATACTTTCCATATAGTTTATATAAATTTTAATAAAAAAAATAATATGTCTTTAAGAATAGGAATAAATGGTTTTGGTCGAATTGGAAGAATGGTTTTTCGTTCTGCCATTGAACAAGATGATATCGAAATTGTAGCTATTAATGATTTATTAGAAATTAATCATTTAGCATATTTATTAAAGTATGACTCTGTTCATGGAAATTTTACTGGAACCGTAGAAATAGATGGTAATTGTTTAGTTGTTAATAACAAGCCCGTTTTAATTACTGCTGAGCGAAATCCTGAAGATATTCCATGGGGATCAATGAAAACAGATATAGTGGCAGAATGTACAGGTATTTTTACATCTATCGAAATGGCTAATCTTCATATTAAGGGTGGTGCCAAGAAAGTAGTAATTTCAGCGCCTTCTCCTGATGCTCCAATGTTTGTTATGGGGGTCAACCATGAAAATATTAAACCAGGTGATTTGATCGTTTCAAACGCTTCATGTACAACCAATTGTTTAGCCCCAATAGCTAAGGTGTTAAATGATAGTTTTGGAATTAAAGAAGGACTTATGACGACTGTTCACGCTGCAACAGCAACACAATTTGTGGTTGATGGACCTTCTAAAAAAGATTATAGGGCAGGTAGAAGTTCACTAATTAATATTATACCTGCGTCAACAGGTGCAGCCAAGGCAGTCGGTAAAGTAATCCCTGAATTAGAGGGTAAATTGACTGGAATGTCATTTCGTGTTCCTACTGCAAATGTCTCAGTTGTTGACTTAACAGTTAAACTTTCTAATAAAACTTCCTATGAAGAAATCAAGGCTGAGATGTTAAAGGCCTCAAAAAATAATTTAAAAGGTATTTTAGGGTATACCGATGAACCTGTTGCTTCTCAAGATTTTATTGGTGATTCAAGAACATCTATTTTTGATGCAGGAGCCGGAATGGAATTAAATAATAGTTTTTTCAAAATTATATCCTGGTATGATAATGAATGTGGTTATTCCAATAAGCTCATCGATTTAGCTCGATATATAAAACAAATTTAATTATGATTTTAGTTGTAGATAGTGGTTCAACTAAGACCGATTGGATATCTATTAATGATAAAGGTTCTGTATTGTTTTCAACTCAAACTCTCGGATTAAATCCTCAAGTTTTATCAAACTCCATATTAAAAGAAAGAATAATTAACAACTACGATTTATATCAAAATAGAAGTTTAGTCACTAAACTTTTTTTTTATGGTGCTGGATGTGGTGTTAGTTCATCATCAAAAAGGATTGAGAAGATTTTTAGAGAAATTTTTATAAATGCTGATCTAGACATTAAGGAGGACACTTATGCAGCTGTATATTCGATTTTTAATCCAGGGGAGCCCTCTATTGTTTGTATATTAGGTACAGGATCAAATTGTTCTTATTATAATGGTATTGATGTTGAACAAAGGATAGTTTCTTTAGGCTATGTTCTAATGGATGAAGCAAGTGGTAACTTTTTTGGAAAACAATTAATTAGGAGTTATTTTTTTAAAGAAATGTCTGAAGAATATTCAAAAGCATTTGAAAAAGAATTCGAACTTGATCCAGATATTATAAAAGAAAATATTTATAGAAAAGAAAATCCAAATACTTACTTAGCAACTTTTGCTAAGTTTCTTATTGACAGAAAAAGTCATCCCCTTATGAAAGGAATTATAAATAAAGGACTTAGGCGCTTTATTGAACATCAGATACTACAGTTTGAAAACTGTAAAGAGATTCCAATTCATTTTGTAGGGTCTATAGCATTTTATCTTCAAGATGAGATAAAAAGTACATTAATCGAGTATGACCTGAATATCGGAAGTGTTGTTAAAAGACCCATAGATGGTCTTTTGAGTTATCATAAATCAAAAATTGATAATTTAATTTAATTATTCGTGAGCTATCATACTTATCTCAACTCTGACATTTTTAGGTAATGTTTTTACAGCTACAGTTTCTCTTGCTGGAGCATTCTCATTCTTAAAAAATTCACCATACACTTCATTTACATTTTGAAAATTATCCATATTATCAAGAAAAATTGATGTTTTAACAACATTTTCAAAATTCATATTTGCAGCTTTTAAGACTGCTTTTAGGTTAATCATTACTTGATTTACTTCTTTTTTAATATCATTTTGAATTAGATCCATTTTTGGTGTTAATGGAATTTGGCCAGATAAATATAAAACCCCATTTACCTTAACTGCTTGATTGTATGGGCCAATTGGTAGAGGTGCATCTTTAGTTAATATAATTTTTTTTTTCATAATTATTTAATTTAGTTTTCTATCAGGTTCTCTGTTTTTTTCATATTTAATATCGCTCAATAGTCCGGATTTGATTCCAATAAAAAAGTTCCATGATGCTCGATTAGAAAATGGGACCCAATCAAAGCTCATTCTCCAGCTTTTTAAATCCCTATCAAAACCCAAGGATGTATATGTGAATCCTTTCCCTTTAAAATCATAACCAGATGATGCAGAAACTTGCCACTTAGGCGTTAATGTTACATTAGAACTAAACATAAGAGAATTATTTGATATTTCTCTTTGCTGAGATCTGTTATTGTATGTAAATGACCAAGCAAGTTTAAAATCCCAAGGTATTTGAGTTTTATAAAAGGGATATTTACTCTCGGATTGAGTTTCTTTAAATTGATTCATTCTTCTTCCATCTAATTTCACTGCTCTTCCAAATAATCCATCGTTTCTTCCTCCACTAGAAGCTGTCTCCTTATCCTCAGATTCTTCTTCTTTCTCTTTTTTTGATTCAGTTTTAAAATCTTTATTAGATATTGAATAGTTCATATTGATATTGGCACTCGTCATTCTTAAAAAAGAACCACCTGTTTTAAAATTGAAAGCTGCGTATCTCCTTTTGTTTTCATCTAAAGCATATGGATCAAAAGTAGCTCCAAGGTTCATGTTTAATTTATTATTTAAAGCTGTAAATCCAGTTGACATTCGAATTGGAGACCAGTTTAAAGAGTCAGCAGCAACATTATAGCTTGTTGAAAAATTTAGATTATTAAGGAGTTTCACTTTTTTTGGATCAGTTTTGGTTGTGTCTTTATCGGTTACTTTCGCTTCAAATGAGTTGTTAACTGTTATGCCTATATTACTAGAAAAGGAATTACTTGGAGCTCCAAATAATCCTTCTGCAAACCTTGTGTAGGATGCAGTATTTCCATCAGCATCTATTATGTATGTGTCATAATATTGGTCTTCAAAACTTGGATTATAGCTGTAGGATATATTAGGCCTTATAGTATGCCTAATTGATTGAATTTTTTTATCATCACCAAAATTAAAAGTACCATAGATTGTAGTTCCAATACTTGAGTTAAAATTATATGTTCTGAAAGCATCAAATTTTCTAATTGTATCCTTGATCGCAGTTTCTGTTTCTTCGTTATAATTATATCTTATTGTTTGTGGAGTCCAAACTTCTTTATAGGCACTCCCTACTGAAACACTCAGATGTTTTAATAACTTAAAATTTGTGCTTATTGGAATATTATGTACCATTCCTGATCTAGCCTCTTTGAACATATCTGATTTAAATAGATTATCTTCTGTTGTAATAATTCTGTTCTCTGCTCTTGAAGTATATTGAAAATTAATATTTTGTAAAATTCCTTTTTTCCCTCCCTCTTTTGGTTCAAAGGGAAAAATTCTTTCCATATTTGCTTGTAGAGTAGGTAGGGTTAAATTAACATTTTTAGTTTGTGAGTTTTGAGACATTGCTGAAGTTAGAGATACATTAACTCTTGGAGATCCCGGAAAAGTTTTAGAATAAGAAATAGAAGAACTTAAGTTGTTATTTAGAAAATTGGGGTTATTTAATTGGTTTACAGATTGTTGATAATAATCACTACTCCCAAAATTTACAGAAGCTGAAAATGTCGAGTAAGGGGATGCTTTGGCCTCTTTACTGTGAGACCATCTAAAGTTAAATACTGTAGATTTGGAATATCCAGATAGACCCCTTTCTCCACTAACTAAATTTTCATATCTAAAACTCAAATCTCCATTATAATTATACATTTTTCTATATTGTGTATCTCCTCTAAAACCATAACTTCCGTTTGTGTAATAATCTCCAATTATGGCAAGATTAAAATAATCAGATAAATTAAAATAATACCCTCCGTTTTGAATTGCGTACCCTCTATTATTATTTTCTCCTATCGAAGGGAATATAAATCCGGATGACTGGTTTTGAGTTGTTGGAAAATAGGCAAATGGAAGCATCAGTGGAGTTGGGACATCTGCAATATACATATTTGTGAATCCAGTTACGATTTTTCCTCCAGGGACAAGTTTACCTTTTCTAACTCTGAAATAATAATCAGCATCATCTAGCTCTCCTCCAGTAGTTACTTTTGCATCTTTAATATAGTAAACTGAATCATTTTGTTTTTTGGTGTAGTTTGAATAAACGTTCATTCCACCTTGATCAGTTTTAGAATTCCATATTAGTGCTTTTTGAGTATCAAAGTTATATCGAATTGAGTCTGGATTAATTTCATTTGGACCTTGTTTAAAAAAAGGGAATTGAACAAGTGTACCGCTTGTATCTATAATTCTTCCTGCATAAACTTCTTTCTTTTTGTAATCAAGAACTATTATTCCAGATCTTAGAATTATATCTCCATAATATAATTCAGCTTTGTTATACAACGATATTTTATTTTCTTTCTTATTAATTCTTACTGAATCTTGAGCCTTATAAGTAATAATGTCGAGTAGGAGTGGTTCTTTGATTTTAATGCTATCATTGATTTCAGTTTTTTCAACCAAAATTTCTTTTAACTTTAGTGAGTCGGTCTGTCCGTAGAAAGCCAAGCTCCATAAAAATATAAACAATAATGATGTATAACTAAACTTTGACCGCAAGATGAAACCTCTTAAATTTGTATGAACCAACATTCAAAATTAAGAATATTTTAGAGTTCTATTGATAAATTAACGTTAATGAAATGAAAATCTTACAACTAAATTTATTTATAGTTTTAATAATTCCCTGGTTAATTCAGTTTAATCATCAAAAAACTCTATCTAAAGAATTTATTGTTGTTCTTGATGCAGGACATGGGGGTCATGATATTGGAAACAATGGGAATGGCTATCTAGAAAAAGAAATTGCACTGACAATTACTCTTGAAATTGGTAAGATATTATCTAAAGACAGTGAAATTAAAGTTATTTATACACGGAAAAAAGATAAGTACATTGAACTTAATAAGCGGGCTCAAATTGCTAATGATGCTGATGCTGATTTATTTGTATCTGTTCATTGTGATGCGTTTACGTCATCTAAGGCTTTTGGTGCAGGAACTTTTGTTTTAGGATTACATGAAAATGATCGAAACTTTCAAATAGCTCAAAAAGAAAATTCTGTAATATTTATGGAAGATGATTATGAAAAAAAATATGATGGTTTTGACCCTAATAATCCCGAGTCGGTCATAAGTCTTTTACTAATGCAGGAAGAGTATTTACAACAGAGTATCTCTGCCGCAACATTCATTCAAAACAGTTTTGTAGATATTCTAGGAAGAAAAGACAGAACGGTCAAACAAGCAGGTTTTTTAGTTTTAAGAAATACATATATGCCCAGTGTTTTAGTGGAGACAGGTTTTTTAACAAATAAAAAGGAGGGAGCATACTTAAAATCTTTAAGGGGGCAAATGTCGATTGCTAAAGCTGTTTCAGCTGCAATAATTGATTATAAAAACAATTTGAACCAATCCACAGAACAAATAAATATTTTGGACAGTAAAATTACATCTAATACTAAGGTAATTCCATCATATACTGAGAATACAGTTTCTTATAAAATTCAAATATCTGCTAGTAAAAATAAAATTGACACCAAGCCCTATAATTTCAATGGATTATATCCGATAACTAGAATAAAAAGTGAAAATATTTACAGATATTATTTCGGTAGTTATAAAAAAAATAGAGATGCTAAAAAGGAATTAAAAAAAGTAAAAAGTAAAGGTTATAAATCTGCTTTTGTAGTTCCATTTTTAAATGGGGATATTATTTCAATGAGGGAAGCAAAAAAAAATGAATAAAATATTAAATCACAATTTAATTTAATTAATTTTATAAAATGATCAAATATTCAAAAGAAATTAAATCGTTTTTACTTGTAGCTATTGGCATTTTGATTTTTGTTTTTGGTTATAATTTTCTAAAGGGACAATCTGTATTCAAAACTCAAAAGATAATATATGCTGTTTATCCCGAGATTGAGGGTTTGATCCCAGGTGCAAAAGTTACGTTAAATGGTTTATCAATAGGTTCAGTATCCAAAGCCGATTTCCTCCCGGGCTCAACTAAAGTTCTGATTACTATGAATATTCGTGGTGATGTACCTTTTTCTAGTTCTAGCGAGGCAGTTTTATATGAGGCGGGGCTGATAGGAGGTAAAGCTATTTCCATTTTACCTAAACTCGACCCTGACAGACCTCTAATGTCAGGAGATACTTTAAAATCCTTTGTAAAACCAGGATTTACAGAACTTGTTAATCGACAAATTGCTCCTCTACAAGAAAAAATAGAAAGTACTTTAACAAGTGTAGATTCTCTATTTGTAGGTATTAGTAACGTATTAAATGAAGACACACAAAATAACTTAAAAAATACTCTTAAAAACCTAAGTATTTCTCTTGAAAACATTAATAGCGCATCTATTGTTTTGTCTGATCTTTTAATTTCTAATCAAAATAACTTTTCGACTACTATGAGTAACTTATCTGTGACCTCTTCTAATCTTTCAACAATAACTGATTCGCTGTCTTCAATTAATTTTAATCGTACAGTTAGACAGTACGAAGTTGTTGCTAATAATATTAACAATATACTTATCTCTTTGGAGTCCGGCGAAGGATCAGCCGGAAAGTTTTTGAAAAACGACTCTGTTTACGACAGATTAAATGATGCGGCAACTTCTCTGGAGTTTCTTTTAAAAGATTTAAAGGAAAATCCCAAACGTTACGTGCAATTTTCAATTTTTGGAAAGAATGAAAAGTCTAAAAATAATTAATAGATTTTCTTATGATATTAATACCAAACATCATTTTTTCAATTATTTTTATTTTATCAATTGTTTTCTTTATTTTAAATATTAAAAAAATAATAAATAATATTAGTCTAGGAAAAGATATAGACAGGACTGATCGCGTTAAAGAGAGGTGGAGTAATATGATTCTTTTAGCGTTAGGTCAGTCAAAGATGATTCACAGGCCTGTTTCAGGAATTTTACATATAATAGTTTACATTGGTTTTATTTTGATTAATATTGAATTACTTGAGATTATAGTAGATGGAATATTAGGAACTCACAGGGTTTTTGCTCCTTATCTCGGTAAATTTTATAATGTTTTAATAGGATCTTTTGAAATTCTTGCCTTTCTGGTGATTATTTCAGTAGTCCTTTTTTGGATTCGAAGAAATGTGTTGAAGTTAGAAAGATTTATGAAACCTGAAATGAAGGGCTGGCCAAAAAATGATGCTGATTTTATCCTTTATTTTGAAATTGTTTTGATGTTTTTGTTCTTATCCATGAATGCAACAGATGGTTTATTACAGAACTTAAACACCCCCAACTATCTGAAGGCTGGAGCTTTTCCTATTTCAATATATTTACATCCCTTATATGATGGTTTTTCGCAGTCAAGTTTAATACTATTGGAACGAACTTTTTGGTGGTTACACATAATAGGAATTTTAATATTTGCAAATTATTTATACTATTCAAAACATCTTCACATATTACTGGCATTCCCAAATACTTTTTATGCTAATCTTGATTCTAGAGGTAAACTATCAAATAACGCCAATGTAACCAAAGAGGTAAAGTTAATGATGGATCCAAATATTGATCCCTTTTCAGTTCTACCTTCTGAATCTCCAACAGAAAAATTTGGAGTTTCTGATGTTACAGATATGAATTGGGTTCAATTACTTAATGCTTATACATGTACAGAGTGTGGAAGATGTACAAGTGAGTGTCCAGCAAATCAAACTGGGAAAAAACTATCACCTCGGAAAATTATGATGGATACAAGAGACAGGTTAGTTGAGGTTGGTGATGGTTTGAGGAAAAATAAGGGAAAATTAATTCCTGATGGAAAAGAATTACTCAATGATTATATTTCATCAGAGGAGTTATGGGCTTGCACATCTTGTAATGCGTGTGTTGAAGCCTGCCCTATTGGAATTGATCCTTTATCTATTATTATGGATATGCGTCAGTATTTAGTTATGGAGAAATCATCAGCTCCTGGAGATCTGAATAACATGATGAGTAATATTGAAAATAACGGAGCACCATGGCCCTTTAGTAATCAAGATAGGTTATTATGGGTAAACGAAAATTAAATTTTTATGAAAAAAGAAGACGTTGAAAATTATTTACATAAAAAGATAGAAGAAGGAGAAATTGTTAGTCCAGTTTTACCAGAGGGTGTTAAAAACTATTTAATTGATATTGATGGAACAATATGTGACGATATTCCAAATGAAGAGCCGGAAAGAATGGCTACTGCTATAGTTTATCCTGACGCTTTGGTGACTCTAAATAGTTGGTATGACCAAGGCCATTTAATTTGTTTTTTTACTTCAAGAGTAGAATCTCATAGAAAAGTTACATCTGATTGGTTAAAGGAGAATGGTTTTAAATATCACAGCCTTTTAATGGGGAAACCAAGAGGTGGTAACTATCATTGGGTAGATAATCATTTAGTTAAGGCTACAAGATATAATGGAAAATTTACTGATTTAGTCGAAAAAGAAGTGACGATTGAAGTTTTTGATGATGAAAAACCTTAAACATTAAGAAATGGAAATACCCACTTTAGCCGAAATGACTGCCGAAGGAAAAAAACCTGATGTTCTTTTCTGGGTTGGATGTTCTGGTAGTTTTGATGAAAGGGCAAAAAAAATAACTAAGGCATTTGTCAAAATATTAAATAATTCAGGAGTTTCATTTGCAGTTCTTGGATCTGAAGAAAGTTGTACTGGAGATCCTGCAAAAAGATCAGGTAATGAATTTTTATTTCAAATGCAGGCTATTTCAAATATTGAGACCATGAATGCCTATGAGGTTACAAAAATAGTCACAACATGTCCACATTGTTTTAATACTCTTAAAAATGAATATCCTGAATTAGGTGGAAATTATCATGTTGAGCACCATACACAATTTCTTAAAAAACTTCTTGATGAAGGAAAAATGACTCTTGAAGGCGGTAGTTTTAAAGGTAAAAGAATAACATTTCACGATCCTTGCTACCTAGGAAGAGCAAACAAAGTTTATGAAGCACCTAGAGAATTAATTAAGAAGCTGGATGCAGAGTTAGTAGAAATGAAAAGTTGTAAATCAAAAGGTTTATGTTGTGGAGCAGGAGGTGCTCAGATGTTTAAAGAGCCTGAGCATGGAAATAAAGACATTAACATTGAAAGAACTGAGCAGGCTATTGAAGTTAAACCTGATATAATTGCTGCTGGATGTCCTTTTTGTAATACCATGATGACTGATGGTTTAAAGAGTAAGGATAAAGAGAATTCGATAACTGTTAGAGATATCGCCGAATTAATTGCTGAAGCTGAAGACTTATAATATGAAAATACTCTTTAAAAATCTTTCAAATAATGCCAGAATTTGGATTTATCCCTCAAATAGAAGATTGAGTGATCATGAGATTATAGAAATTAAAAAGTTATCGGACAACTTTACTGAAAAGTGGACTGCGCATAATAATAAGCTTTTGGCTTCAATAGATATTCCATATAATAGATTTATTGTTATTGGATTAGAAAATGATTTTAATTTACCTTCAGGATGTTCGATTGATTCTTCAGTTCACTTTATTCAGTCATTGGAAAAACAGTTTAATATAACTTTACTTGATAAAATGAATGTAACTTTTAAGCAAGGAGAGTATTTGACATATAAAAGTTTAAGTGATTTTAATGATATGGTCAAAAAGGGTTCTGTTAATGCTAATACAATTGTTTTTAACAATTTAGTTTCTGACATTTCAGGGTATCTTTCTGATTGGGAAATCCCCATGAAAGACAGTTGGCATTCTCGATTTATTAGGTCATAAATGAAATATTTTTATAGTTTAATTCTTGTTTTTTTCGTTTTTAAAACATATTCTCAACAACCAGACCCACTATTATCAGATGATATTATACTTCAAAAAAAATGGGTTGATAGTATCTTCAGTTCAATAACTCTTGAAGAAAAAATTGGTCAACTTTTTATTCCAATGGTTTTTTCAAATAGAGATTCTTCTCACTTAAGAAAAACAATAGAACTAATTAAAAAAAACAATATTGGAGGAATTATTTTTTCCAAAGGTCTTCCTAAGTCTCAGATAGAATGGAGTAACATTCTACAGTCAAAATCGAAGATTCCTCTTTTAATTTCTATGGACGCCGAATGGGGAGTTGCTATGAGACTTAAAAATGTTTTGTCGTTTCCCTGGAACATGACTCTTGGTGCAATTAACGATGATATTTTAATTTTTGATATTGGAAAAAGTATAGGTGAGCAGTTAGTGAGATTAGGGATTCATTTGAATTTCGCTCCTGTTCTTGATATAAACACTAACCCTAATAATCCCATAATTGGTAATAGATCATTTGGGGAATCTTCAAAGATTGTTTCCAATCAAAGTTTACATTTAATGAAAGGTATGCAAAGTGTTAATGTTTTGACTTCAGGTAAGCATTTTCCAGGTCATGGAGACACATCAAAAGATTCACATAAAACACTCCCTACCGTAAGATTTTCGAAAAATAGAATAAAAGAAGTTGAATTAGGACCATATAAAACTCTAATTGAAAAAGGTTTGTCGTCAGTTATGGTTGCTCATTTAAACATACCTAGCATTCAAGACAAAGAATTACCTACGACACTATCAAAGAGTGTTGTAACGGACTTATTAATAAATGAATTAGGGTTTAATGGCCTTATTTTTACTGATGCACTTGATATGAAAGGTGTAGCTGGTGTAAAAAACGTGGGAAATATAGATTTGGCAGCATTTTTAGCTGGAAATGATATTTTATTAATGTCTGAAAACATTTCCGAAGGAATAAATTCAATTCAAAAGGCATATCTTTCAGGTAAAATATCAGAGGAAAGACTCGAATACTCAGTTAAAAAAATTCTTAAAGCGAAGTATAAATCTGAATTAGATAATTATCGACCAGTAGAGCCGTTGACATCTCCTTTAAGCTCCTCAAAAGATACTTTGTTAGTCTCCAAGGCATTTCAAAAGGCAATAACTGTTTTGAAAAATAAAGGGCAAATCCTCCCCCTTACTTCAAAAAGAAAATACGGTTATTTATCTATAGATAAGGGGTCTGGAAAGGCTTTTAAAGATAAGTTAAATCTTTATGCTGATATTAGTGATGTTACGGGATTAATGCCCAAAGATATTATCGATGAGGCTATAAAAATGAAATGGAAGGCTATTATAGTTGGTTGGCATCCAAATGTAAATGATGATAATCCATATTCAAGAAGTAAACTATCTTCAAAAACTCTGGGTCTATTAAAAAAAATAAGTACTGAGGTACCCATAGTTATAAACATATTTGCTAATCCTTACTCTGTTTTACAAATAGAAAAATTAAAGAATATAAATGGAATTATAGTTAGTTATCAAAATAGTGAAATCGCACAAAAAATTTCTGTTGATGCATTGTTCGGGGTAACTAAAATTGAAGGTAAAATCCCAGTTTCCGTTGGGAAAAATTATCCTGTGGGAAGTGGTATTGAGATAGGTTCAAAAAAAATAATTGGTTTTTCTGAACCAGCACTTGAAGGTTTTAGCAAAGAAAAATTAAAAGCTATAGATAAGCTTGCAAATATTGCGATAGACTCCTCAATGACTCCCGGTATTCAAATGTTAATTGCTAAAAATGGTAAAATTATATACAATAAGAACTTTGGCTATCACACATATAATAAACTAAAGAAAGTAACCGACTCCTCTGTATACGATGTTGCATCTCTTACCAAAATATTGGCAACTGTTCCTTTAATAATTCAGGAGGTTGCCTTGGGTAATATAAGTCTAGAAACTAAAATTGGTGAACTTTTGCCAGAATGGAAAAAATCCAATAAAGGACAGATTACTTTAAAAGAAATTCTTTCTCATTATGGGAGGCTTAAGCCCTGGATTCCTTTTTACAAAGAAACTCTAGATAGAAAAAATAATCCAAAACGAAATCTCTATAAATCTTCAGTTTCTAACTCCCACAGTCTAAAAGTTACAGATAATTTATTCCTAAAAAACAAATATGAAAGAAAAATTATTAATCAAATAAAAGAAAGTGAACTTATAGATATCTCAAATATTGAAAATTATGAATGGAAAAAAAATTATTCTGATTTATCATATTATATTTTAAAGGAATATTTAGAAACATCAAGTAATAGTTCTTTAGATGTTTTAGTAGATAAAAAGATTTTTAAACCATTAGGCCTAATATTTACAACCTATAATCCAAAAAATAAATATTCAAAAGATCTTATTGTTCCTTCTGAAATTGACAATTATTTTAGGTATTCTGTCTTGCAAGGTGATGTACATGATATGGGAGCTGCTATGCTTGGTGGTGTTGGAGGGCATGCTGGGGTTTTTTCAAATGCGTATGAGGTAGCTGTTATAATGCAAATGTTTTTACAAAAAGGAGTATACAACGATATTGAATTATTCCCAAGTCACACTTTTGATTTATTTAACATATGTTACTATTGCAAAAATGGGAATAGACTTGGTGTAGGTTTTGATAAGCCCCAAATCGAGGGTAATGGATCTACTTGTGGATGTGTTTCAAAACAGAGTTTTGGTCATTCTGGTTTTACGGGAACTTATGCTTGGGCAGACCCTGAAAAAGAAATAGTATTTGTATTTTTATCAAATAGAACCTTTCCTTCAATGGAAAACGGTTTGTTAGTAAGTCACAATATTCGAACACGAATTCAAGGTCTAGTATATGAGGCTTTAATAGATTAAATTAGAAAAGTTGAAAATTGCAATTGTTTGTTATCCTACATACGGGGGAAGTGGAGTTGTCGCCACTGAATTAGGTCATGCTCTTTCTGTATTAGGACATGAAATACATTTCATTACATACAAGCAACCCGTAAGGTTAGATACCCTTAATAAAAATATATTTTTTCATGAAGTTTTTGTTCCTGAATATGATCTATTTCATTACCAGCCATATGAATTGGCTTTGTCTAGTAGAATTGTAGATGTGGTTAAAAACCATAAAATAGATGTATTACATGTTCATTATGCAATACCCCACGCATATGCCGCGTATATGGCTAAAATGATGTTAAAAGATGATGGGATTTCTCTTCCCATAGTTACAACTCTCCACGGAACTGATATAACTCTAGTTGGAAGCCATCCGTTTTATAAAACAGCAGTAACCTTTAGTATAAATAATTCTGATTATGTGACATCTGTTTCCAAAAGTTTAAAAGAGGATACTGAAAGTTTGTTTGATATCAATAAACCAATTGAGGTTATCCCTAATTTTATAGATGTAAACAAACATGCTCATCTTGAAAGACCATGTCACAGGGATTCGGTTGCAGATAGTAAAGAAAAAGTAATAACACATATTTCAAATTTTAGACCTCTTAAGAGGGTCGAAGATGTTTTGAGAATTTTTGAAATTGTTCAAAAAGAGATACCATCTAAATTATTGATGGTAGGAGAGGGGCCAGAAAGAATTAAGGTTCAGAGATACGTTAAAAATAATAATTTGAGAAATAAAGTCTTGTTTCTGGGTAAAAGTAATGAGATTAATGAATTATTATGTTATAGTGATATTTTCTTGTTGCCTTCTGAAAAAGAAAGTTTTGGTTTAGTAGCTTTAGAGGCAATGATTCATAGGGTTCCAGTAATATCTAGTAACGCTGGAGGACTTTCAGAGGTTAATATAAATGGGGTTTCAGGATATTTATCAAATATTGGTGATATTAAAGAAATGGCAAATAATACGATTAATGCTCTAAAAAATGAAAAGGAATATAGTAGATTACAAGAAGGAGCCTTTAACCAAGCTAAAAAATTTGATATTTCAAATATTATTCCTAAATATGAAGCTATATACAATAAGGCTTTAAATAGATCTATTTAGGATTATAAATTTTAATCGCTTTTGATAAAATCTCTTTTTTATTTAGTGTCATTTTTTTTGTTTTGAAAGATGCATATTTCTCCATTTGATCGTCATAATGAGGACTTCTAGGATCATCAGAACTTCCATAAGATATTATTGATTCAATTTCAGGTCCCTCAGATGTAAATTTTACAAGTTCGATATAAGATTCTCCAGCTGTAACTTTACTCATTCCTTTTTTGTAAGGTACTGATGCCATTGCTGTTAAAACATCTCTTAATCCAAATATAGGTATTTCTTTGTCTCCTCTAACTAGTTTTTGAAACTCCCCAAGCTTTACTTTTTCTTTTCCAAAATATTGTAGCATATGAACTTTAGTATCCTTTAAAGCTTCAATTATAAATGTCTTTGGGAAAATTTTTGGTGGGGTAAGTTTTTTATAATACTTACCAAGTTTAAAATAAAAAATTGCATATGCCCCAGCTCCAATTGAATTAACATCCGCTTTTCTATCCCAATTTTGAATATCAAATAAAATATCTCTAATTTCAGGGTATTTATTTGCATCTATATTAAATAGAGCATTGATATCCATCCATGAATATGAAAGTGGAGTTGGAAGAGTATTGTCATATTTAATCTTCTTGAAATCATAGTAATCTAATTTTAAATTTTGGTCGATTAGAAACTTTAATCTTATTGATCTGTTGTTATTAAAAGTTTCATATCCCATGTCTTTTGAAAAATGATTTTTATTTGGATTTTCATCTTTAGAAGTTGATAAAAATGGAGAATGGTTGGTATTGTAAAAATACCCTGACTTTGGCTGAAGAACTTGAGGTAATTCTTCAATATCATATGTTTTCGACCACAATGTTTTTTTTGTGTTTCCTGGTACAACATTTCTCCAATCATAACCACTTGCTCTTCTTGGAATTAATCCATTAGAGATATAAAATATAGTATCATTTTTGTCAGCATATCCAATATTATACCCTGGGAGAGCTTTCATCTTTAATATTGAATAAAATTCTGAGAAATTTTTTGCCTTTCCCATTTTCCACCACTGTTCAAGACCACGTATTTCATTTAATGATGGAGTTTTGATAGAATAAAATCCAGATTTATTTTTTAGAGTCGGACCATAAATACTTTTATAATATTTTTTTTTAATTTTAATAGGTATACCTAATAGCCTAATGGATAATTTAGCTTTGTGAACTTCTAAGTCATAGTAAGTATCATCAATTAAATACCTATGCTTATCTTTTGGGTGCATTTGTAAAGCAAAAACATCCGTCTTATCTGGTCTATTTACAGTATGACACCATCCTAAATTTTCATTAACTCCAATAAGAACACTTGGGCTTCCTGCAAATAAACCACCCAGTATATTTGTGCCTTCTTCACTCTGAAGATGGGCTTCATACCAAGAAACTGGGCCGTCGAGAGGTTGATGAGTATTGATAGCTAGATATGTGTTTCCATCTTTAGTTTTGTTGCTATTGAAGGCGAAAGTATTGGATCCTTTTTCTTGGTTTGAGAATAGATTGTTAGATTGATCAATAACCGAATAATTTAAATCATTTTTAATTATTTTATTAACCCAATAATCCCCTTCTGATGAAATAAAAAGCTGAAGTTGTCCATATTTAAGCATTTTTTTTGGGGTTACTGGAAATAAGTCAGGGTGAAGAACCTTATCAGGATTTTGTTTTGCATAACTATTAATACCTTGAGAGTAGGCTTTTAGAATTTCTTTGTATTCAGGACTAATTTTACTTTCATATTCTCGATCAACGATTTCATCAGAACCAATAAATTGAGCTAAAAAGTCTGCACCAAATCCTCCACGGCCTAAATATTTTGATAATATGGCGTTTCCAGCTAAATAGGACTGTTGTATGGTTTCAAAATCATCTTCTGAATGAGCCCATGCCAAACCATATGCGAGTTCTGCATCTGTTTTTGTAAATATATGAGGTACTCCGTATTCATCTCTGGCAATTGTGATATTTTTGGGATTAATTTGACTTATAACATAGGATTCACAGAAGAAAAATAATGATACAAGTATTAGGTAAAGACTATTTTTGTAATTAATCAACTAAAAAGTATTTTAAACAAATATAGTTTCATTTTTGCTAACATTTTATATTTGAATTCTGCTGGTAATTATTTAAATTAGTTCAAATTTTAATATATGAAAAATACTCGAGATGTAATTAAAGTTAGAAGACATGATGCTATATGTGGTGTCTTATATTTGGCAAGTGCGTTGTTAGTAA
The DNA here is from genome assembly GCF_983056325.1 of Candidatus Marivariicella sp. Taxonomy (NCBI): domain Bacteria; kingdom Pseudomonadati; phylum Bacteroidota; class Flavobacteriia; order Flavobacteriales; family Flavobacteriaceae; genus Candidatus Marivariicella; species Candidatus Marivariicella sp. The sequence continues at coordinate 60,422 of NZ_CEZOWA010000006.1, forward strand.
TTAATTTTTCACTTGAATGGATATACCTTGCTGTTGGGGTTGGAGTGCTTCAATTAATAAGCCCAGTAACAAAGTTTTGCCCAGTATATTTTGTGCTAAATAAAATGATGCCTGACACTGAGCCTATTCAAAATGGAAAATAGTTTTTTAAAATTTTTTTTTGTAATAGTCCCTTTTTTTATGTTTTCTCAATACGAAACTCAAGAGTATAAATTAATTTCCGATTATGATGGAATTGAAATTAGGTACTATTCTCCCTCCATGATGATTAAATATTCTGGAGATAATAATTCAAGGGGTGGTTTTGGATACCTATTTAATTACATTTCAGGAAAAAATGAATTAGAACAAAAAATTTCAATGACTACTCCAGTTCATATGACCCAAAATAAAAATGGGTCTTCTATGGAGTTTGTTCTTCCAAAAAAATTTACCTCTGAAACGGCACCTAAACCAAATAATACTAAATTAGAATTATATCAATCTAAGGCAGAGTATTTTGCTTCTATAAAATATGGAGGATATACTAATTCAGATAAAGAAAATAAATTCACTAATCAACTTATTCATAAGCTTAAAAATAATGATATCTCCATAAGTGGGGAGCCAAAGGTCCTTGTATACGATAGTCCCTACAAATTTATTAATAGAACCAATGAGATTTTAATACCAATAATTTATAAAAAATAAAAAAGATGAATAAACATTTAATAAAGAGAGAGATGCCGGGGATATCTGGAGCACCTGCAAATGATTAATTACCTCAATGAATGATGTTAAATTACAGTTAATAGAGGCTGAAAAAAAAGCCTCCCTTTTGTTTAATCAGATTAGTATAAAAGGTCTAATTTGTCCTGGTAAGTCAGAAAACGAGCTTAATGATGATATTTTTAATTTAGCATTTGAGATGTATGGAATTAAAAAATATTGGCATAAAAGAATTGTTAGGTCTGGAAAAAATACTCTTAAACCTTATAAAGAAAATCCAGAAAATCTTATAATACAAGAAGACGATATTTTATTTATTGACTTTGGTCCCATATTTGACGAATGGGAAGCTGACTATGGAAGAACTTATGTATTAGGAGATGACAAGTTGAAAATCAAGTTAATGCAAGATATTTCCTTAGCATGGAATGACTGTAAAGATTTTTTTATTTCACAAAAACATATTACTGGTGCTGAGTTATATGAATACGCTGTCAATATTGCAAGGAAATACAATTGGAAGTTTGGAGGAGAAATAGCAGGGCATTTGATTGGTCACTTTCCACATGAAAAATTGAAAAAGGAAGATAAAACTAATTATGTTCACCCCGAAAATAACATTGATATGTTTGCTTTAGATAAAAATGGAAATAAAAGAGATTGGATTCTTGAAATTCATTTTGTCGATGAAGATAAAGAGATTGGTGGATTTTTTGAACAGCTTTTAACTTGTTAAATTTATAAATGATTCAATCTTATAGAAAAAAATATAAAATAGAAAATCATTATGATGTGATAATGATTGGATCAGGAATTGGATGTTTGTCAGCTGCGGCCATCTTGTCTAAAGAAGGTAAAAAAGTTCTTATTTTAGAAAGACACTATACTGCTGGAGGATTTACTCATGTCTTCAAAAGAAGGGGGTATGAGTGGGATGTAGGTATTCATTATATAGGGGAGGTTCAGAGAAAAAATAGTGCTATAAGGTTGTTGTTTGATTATATAACTGATTCAAAACTAAAATGGGCTGACATGGGTTTTGTTTACGATAAGATAATTATTGGAAAAAAAAAGTATGACTTTGTAAAAGGTGTAAAGAATTTTAAAAAAACATTAGTTGAATATTTCCCTGATGAAGAGATCTCAATAAATAAATATATTGATCTTATTTTTTCTTCAAATAGAGCTACAGGTAAATTTTACTCAAGTAAGATTTTGCCTCGTTTTGTAGATAAAATTATAGGTGGATATATGAGAAGAGAGTATTTAAAATATTCAAATCAAACCACTTATGCTGTATTATCAAAAATAATTAAAAATGATGAACTGATTAAAGTTCTTACTGCACAGTACGGGGATTATGGCCTCCCTCCAATGCAAAGTAGTTTTGCAATGCATGCATCTGTCGTAAAACATTATTTTGATGGAGGTAGTTTTCCAGTTGGAGGTTCTTCAAGAATTTTAGAAACAATTGATCCTGTTATAGAGAAATCATCTGGCACAATTATAGTCAATGCTGAGGTTGAAGAAGTTATTGTGATAAATAACAAGGCAATTGGTGTATTGATGGCAGATGGAAAAAAATTGCTTGGTAATAAAATAGTAAGTGGTACTGGAGTTTTTAATACTTATGAAAAACTAATTCCATCTGGTGTGCGTGAAAAACACAATCTAATATCAAAGTTAAATAAGGTTAAGCCATCTGTATCTCACGGTTGTCTTTATATTGGTTTAAAAGGTTCGTCAGAAGATCTAAACCTTCCAAAAAATAATCTTTGGATTTATCCAGAAATCGGAAGTCATGATGATTGTGTAGATGCTTATTTGGAGGATATTAACGCTCCATTTCCTTTGGTTTATATTTCTTTCCCATCATCGAAAGATCCTACTTGGAATGAAAGATATCCCGGTAAAAGCACTATTGATGTAATCACGCTTTTACCTTACGAACTCTTTTCAAAATGGGAGAATTCGAAATGGATGAAAAGAGGTGAGGAGTACAATCAATTAAAAGAAATGATATCTAAAAGACTCTTGGAGTGTTTGTTTAAGGAAATCCCAAACTTGGAAAATAAAATCGATCATTATGAGTTATCAAGTCCCTTAACTACTCAAAATTTTGTTAATTATAAAAAGGGAGAATTATACGGGATAGATCATAATCCAGAGCGTTTTAATCAATCTTTTTTAAAGCCAAAAACAGAAATAAAAAACTTTTTTCTTACAGGACAAGATATTGTGACTGCAGGGGTAGGAGGTGCATTATTTTCGGGTTTATTGACAGCTAGTGCAATTTCTGGTAAAAATCTTTTTAATAGAATAAAAAAGAAAAGTCTTTCTTAAATTATGTTTAAAAAAATTACTTAAAATGAAAAAAACATTATTTAAAATATTTATATAATGCCTATTGCAAGGCTAATTGCTAAAATTATCAAACAAATATTTACTATTTTTTGAAGATAATTTATTGTGATTTTTTTTAATCCAAAATTACCTATTAAGCTACCTATTATTGCTCCAATACATGTTAAAAATAATAGATAGTACTGTTTAGATGTTTCTAAGAAGCTCGTATTCGATAGGTAAACTCCAATTCTCGTGAAGTCTACTAAGGCAGAAACTGTAACAGCTGTTGCGATAAATGACTCTTTTGAAAGGTTAGTTTTGATTAGAAACGCAGTTCTAAGAGCTCCTTGTACTCCTGAAAGACCTCCGAAAAAACCACTTAAAACACCGCCCAAGGGTAGCCATTTAGTTTTAAATTTTAGATTTTTGAATTTTGGTATTAGTTCAATAGTTGCAAATGTGATTAGCATTATTGATATTGTTATTTTGAGTAAGCTCTGATTGACTGCTTTTCCAAATAGTAAATAAGTATAATTTATATTTAATTCTTTAAAAACAAAAAGAAGATAAGCGCCGACAAATGAAGCTATTATAGCTGGTATGCCAAACCTTTTAACTATTGACCAATTTATGTTATTTCTAACAAGTAACCATTTAAAAATATTATTAACTAAATGGACAATGCCTGTGAGTGTGATAGCTAGTTCTGTTGGGAAAAAAACTAAAAGAACAGGTGTTAGAAGCGTGCCTAATCCAAATCCTGAGAAAAAGGTAAGTATTGCAATTCCTCCGGCTAATAAGGGTATAATAAATATTTCATCCATATGTATTTTGTCGATTAAAATTTTGCAATTATCTAATAATAGATTTTCTAAAAAAAACCCTCCAATAGGAGGGTTTAAAAATAATTAAATTATATCAACAATAAAAGATCATTAAGTGATCTTAATGGTCTTTTTAGATTGTATTTGATCCTCTTTGTTTTTAGGTAATTTTATTTTTAATACTCCATCAATACATGTGGCGCTAATTTTGGAAGTTTCTATACTTTTTGGGATTGTGAAACTTCTTTTGAAAGAATTATAATCAAATTCTTTTCTTGTAAAATTATTGTTTTCCTCATTTTTGTTTTTAATTGTTTCAATCGAAAGAACCTTATTTTCTATACTTATTTCAAGATCACTCTTATTTATTCCTGGAGCAGCAATTTGTAATAAAAAGCTTTTGTCGTCTTCTATTACATTTACAGCTGGATTAGATTTAGAGTAATATCGAGCTTCATTATTCCAGTTTGTATTAAAAAATTCATCCATTATTGATGGAAGTATTGTGTTTTGTTTTCTAATTAAATTCATAATATTTATATTTTAGTTAAACATTCTTAAACTTAGTATTCAAAATCAATGCCTTTCCTAAATATAGACATATTGTCATAAAAAAAGAATTTATAAATGACATATTGACACTATTTTAGTAAAAATGTCATAATAGATATGTGTTTATTGAGAATTAAGTTTTGTGATTCTAATTTTTCCCAATAAAAGTGTTGCTTCAGCAATTAGACATATTCCAGAATTAAATATTACAAGTGCAATTGTCCCTAGATAAAACCAATTGAAATCATTATTTATTTTAAAAATTATTGCTTCTCCAAAAAGACACAATCCAAGCCCACAAAGTAATAATCCGCCAACAGAATATAGTAACCATTTATTTCTCATAATGTAAAGTTTAATTTCATATTACAGTAGCGGTTATTATAGCAACTACAATACTGATGATTTTTTGAAGATTAAATTTGTGTCCTTCGCTACTTTCAAATAATATAGTGGTTCCAATATGTAAAAGCATACCAACTGCTAAAGCTGTTAACGGATATAATAAATTTTCAAAAAGAGGTAAGTAAAAAGATACAACTGATCCTAATGGAGTTGCCAAGGTAAACATACTTAAAAAAAATAAGTTTGTAATATTTGAGTTTTTATTTTTATTAAAAATAAAATATACAACCATAGCAACCGGAATTTTGTGAATGAATAATCCCATGCTTAATGTATCAAATTTATTTATGGGTATTCCCTCAAGAAATGCATGAAAACATAAACTTCCTAAAATTATTAGCGTTTGACCTTTGCTGGATTTATTGTGAGGATGACCGTGTTCGGTACCTTTTGAGAAGTATTCTAAAATTATTTGTAATAGAATACCAAGCATAATCCAGATTCCTGGCCTAAAATTGTTTTGAGTATATAGAACTGGAAGAATATCTAAGACAATCAAGCTTATTAGAAATGCTCCACTAAAAGCCAAAACTAGCTTTATGTTTTTGGATTTATACTTAAAGGCAATAAAAAATCCAATCAAACATCCAATTATTGGAAGCAAAACATTAATTATTTTCATTTATAATAAAAAATATATTTTGACCAAAATTAAAGTATTTTTGATCTGTAAATTGAATATGGATAATAATTTTAAAATAGTTGCTAAGACTTTTTATGGAATGGAGCAAGTTCTTGCTGATGAGCTGCTTGAGCTCGGTGCTCAAAATATTAAAGTTGGCAATAGAATAGTCTCATTCATCGGAGATAAGGGTTTTATTTATAAAGCTAATTTGTGCTTGCATACTGCATTGAGGATTTTAAAGCCAATACATAAGTTTGAAGCAAACTCAAATGAAGAATTATATAATGAGCTATATAAGTATGATTGGAGTCAATATATGAATGAATCAAGCACGTTTGTATTTGATTCTGTTCTTTCAGGAAAGATATTTACGCATTCATTATTTGTTTCTCAAAAATCTAAAGATGCTCTAGTTGACAAATTTAGAGATGAAAATAAAGAACGTCCAAATGTTGATTTAAAGCATCCTGATTTTCGATTTCACCTCCATATCAGTAATAATATTTGCAACTTATTGCTGGATTCATCGGGAGAATCCTTAAATAAAAGAGGATATAGAGTTTCAACAAATATTGCTCCAATAAATGAGGTTTTGGCAGCAGGGTTAATAAAGCTGTCGGGGTGGGATAAAAACACAGATTTTGTTGATCCAATGTGTGGTAGCGGTACTTTTTTAATTGAAGCTGCAATGATGGCCTCCAACATACCTTCTAATATTAATAGAGATGAATTTGCTTTTGAAAAGTGGCCAGATTGGGATCTTGAATTATTTGAGTTAATTCAAAACTCTCAATTGAAAAAAGTCACAGAGCCCAGTATTCGTATTTTTGGATTTGACATTTCATCATCTTCAGTTGAAAAAGCTAAACAAAACATTAATCAGGCTAGTTTAAGTGAGTTTGTAAAAGTTGAAAAAAAAAGTTTTTTTGAAACAACTAAGTCTTCCGAAGATAAGTTACATCTTGTTACCAACCCCCCTTACGGAGAAAGAATAAAAGGAGATATAGAACAATTGTATAAAAATATTGGAGATACATTAAAAAAACATTACTCAAATACAAATGCTTGGTTAATTTCTTCTAATCTTGAAGCAATAAAATATGTTGGATTGAGACCCAGTAGAAAAATAAAACTTTTTAATGGTAAGCTGGAGTCTAGGTTATTATATTTCCCTATTTATGCTGGAACAAAAAGAATTCATAAGTTAAATAAATTATGAATTTTTATTTGGATTTACCTCGTTTAAAAGGAATTGAATAGGTTAGAGTATAATTAAAAGATGATCCAAATATATTTTCATCTGTTACCCTATTAAATCCGGGAATAAATAAAACTCCAAAATTCTCAGCCGGCGAATTACTTAACAATCTATTTAGTCTAAGGCTAAAACCCATATAAGTATTTTTTAAAACCTGCACTTTCATACCGACCAAGAACTCAATCCATTGAGCATTTAAATCACTTATTTTTCCAGTTGAATATCCGCTATCAACAGAATCCCCTTCATCAAATAATTGTTCGGTTCTAAATAAAACATAATTATTAATATTGTGATTATAAATGCTATTTGCTAACCTAACACCCAAATAAACCTGATTATTCATTCCAGTCCAGTTTTTGTACATGTTAAAATCAAAGCCTAGTTTAATATAACTACCTGATGTCGTGAAATTTATTAATTCAGATTGTTGGGTTCTTTCTAGTGCACCAATTTCAGTGCTCAAATAAAAGTTTTCTTTAACCCTGAGATCTCCAACAATCTCAAAACCCTTAAGATTTTTATCAAACTGAGATGTTATAGGTTGAAAGAGGTCAATTCCAAAACGAAGATTTATAGGGGCTTTTATCTTTTCATTAAACAAACTATCGTTTTTAGATTGTGCAGATAGAGTTTGTACAATTATAAAACTAATGATAAAATGCCAAGTGCATGCTTTGCTCATTTAATATTGAATCTTTTATTAATTTATACGATTTAATCCAAGAACCTGCTGTGCCAATTCCCTCAATTGGATTATCCTTAAATATATATTGACCTTTGAATCCACAAGCTCTATTAATGTATGTATCAATTCGAGTGTGATTAATTTTTAAAGTATCTATGTTTTCATCTTCACCACCCCAGTTGTAAAAAAACTTCAATTCAGTGAAATCTTGATTTGCTTTCAAAGGAACTGAGATTGAATCATTTCCAATTAAATATCTTCTGATGTAGTCTTTGTAATCATCATTCAACTCATTTATCACAAAAAAAGGAACACTTTTTGGTTGATCTATATCATCATAGTCAAAAAACCTAATTATTAAGTTAGGAGTTCCGACAGTTCCTTCAATACAAATATCATCTCTTTCACATCTTACTAAAAAGGTGAAAGATGAAAATATCACAATTAAAAGAAGTATTATTTTTCTTTTCATTTCTTTTCTAAAAGTACAACATTTTCTATATGATGTGTCTGTGGAAACATATCAACAGCTCTAGATCTAGTTATTTCATAAACATCTTTTAATAACAATAAGTCTCTTGCTTGAGTAGCACTGTTACAACTTACGTAAACTATTTTTTTAGGAGATAATTTTAAAATTTGTTCAATAACTTTTTTATGCATTCCGTCTCTTGGAGGATCAGTTATAACTACATCTGCTTTTCCGTATTTAGCAATAAAGTCATCATTGAAAACTGTTTTCATATCTCCTACCACAAACTCTACATTTTTTATAGTGTTAACTTTTACATTAGATTCTGCAGCTTTAATTGCTTCAGGTACAGACTCAATTCCAATAACTTTAGAGCATTTTCTGGAAACAAATTGCGCAATTGTCCCAGTCCCTGTATATAAATCATAAACTATTTCATGTCCATTTAAATTTGCAAAGTCAAGAGTAATTTTATATAATTCATGAGCTTGTTTACTATTAGTCTGATAAAATGATTTAGGAGTAATCCGGAATTTTAAATCATCCATTGTCTCAGTAATATATGTTTTTCCAGAATAGCATATTACTTTTTGATCGTAAAGAGTATCGTTATCTTTCATGTTAATACAATAATTTAAAGAGGAGATTTCCGAGAATTCAGATTTTAAATAATCAAGTAAACCGTTAATTTTTTTTAAATCGTTTTTAAAAAACTGTATTAAAACCATTAGATCTCCACTTGAACTAGTTCTTATCATTAAAGTTCTAAGAAGTCCGTTTTTATTATAATAATCATAAAAAGGAAGATCATTTTCAAAAGAAAATTTTCTTATCGAATTACGAATTTCATTTGATGGATCTTTCTGTAAGTAGCATTTATGAATATCAATTATTTTATCCCACATGCCTGGTTTATGAAAACCAAGTCCATTTTTATTTAAATCATTTTTTTTATCATCAATTTCTTCAACATGTAACCATCTTCTATTGGAAAATGAAAATTCCATTTTATTTCTGTAAAAGTATTCTTCAGAGGAGCCAAGAATAGGTTCAGGTTTAATTAATTCAATTTTTCCAATTCTTTTAATATTTTCGTGTACTTCCTTTTCTTTAAAATGTAGCTGACTTGAATAATCCATGTTTTGCCATTTACATCCACCACATACTCCAAAGTGGTCACATTTTGGATCAATTCTTTTTGATGATTTAGTTACTAGCTTTTCGATTCTTCCTTCAAGAAACCCTTTTCTTTTTTTATAAACATTAACATTAACGATGTCCCCCGGTACTCCCTTCTCAATAAAAATCGTTTTACCATCAATTGTTTTTCCAACAGATTTTCCTTTACTGGCAGTATCTATGATTTTTATGTTTTCGTAAATAATATTTTTTCTTTTTCCACGCATTTTGTAAAACTAACATAATTTATATTTTAAATGTTAAGGTTTATTTTAATAACTTTTAAAGTTATGGGTTATAGCCTTAAAATTTATTTAATACATTTACAACATTAATAAATTAAAATGTTATAAATACAACAATCATGGAAATAAATACAAAGACCAATAGTATTAATACCAATTCTTCTACACATCATTTGGGGTTAGAGAAAGAGTTTGGTGCTCATGACTATCATCCACTTCCTGTGGTTTTATCCAAAGGAAAGGGGGTTTTTCTATGGGATGTTGAAGGGAAAAGATATTATGATTTTTTATCTGCATATTCAGCTGTCAATCAAGGTCATTGTCATCCTGACATAATAGAAGCTTTAACAAATCAAGCCAAAGAACTAACATTAACTTCAAGAGCATTTCACAATGATAAACTTGGAGAATATATGGAGTACGCTACAAAATATTTTGGTTTTGAAAGATTGCTTCCAATGAATACTGGAGCTGAAGGTGTTGAGACAGCTATAAAAATTTCAAGAAAGTGGGGTCACACAATAAAAGGTGTGCCTGAGAATCAAGCACAAATAATTGTATGTGAAAATAACTTTCATGGAAGAACTACAACTGTTATTTCTTTTTCTTCAGACCCTGGATCAAAAGATTATTTCGGACCACATACTCCTGGTTTTCTTCATGTGCCATACAATGATCTTAAATCTCTTGAATCTGTTTTAGAGAATAATCCTAATGTTGTTAGTTTTTTAGTGGAACCAATTCAAGGAGAGGCAGGAGTTTATGTTCCTGATGAGCATTATTTATCTGAAGCAAAGAAACTATGTGAGAAAAATAATGTTTTATTTATTGCTGATGAAATTCAAACAGGTATTGGAAGGACTGGATCTTTATTAGCTGTATGTGGAAATTGCACTTGTGAAAAGAATTGCGAAAGACAAAAATCAACTTATACTAGACCTGATTTATTAATTCTAGGAAAAGCTTTGAGCGGGGGAACATATCCGGTTTCTGCTGTATTGTGTGATAGTTCAATAATGGACGTAATTCAACCCGGTCAACACGGAAGTACATTTGGTGGTAATCCTCTTGGATCTGTAGTGGCTAAAAGGGCTTTAGAGGTTGTTAAAAATGAAAAATTAACTCAAAATTCTAGAGATCTTGGTAATTATTTTCGAAGAGAAATAAATAACTATATAAAATATAGTTCTATCGTTAAACTAGTAAGAGGAAAAGGCCTGCTTAATGCAATCGTAATTAACGATAAGCCAGATAGTAAAACAGCATGGAATATTTGCCTCAAGCTAAGGGATAATGGGCTTCTTGCAAAACCTACCCATGGGAATATTATAAGATTTGCACCTCCACTTGTAATAACAAAAGCCCAATTAGATGAATGTATTACTATTATAAAAAAAACATTGCAAGATTTTGAATCTTAGTTAACTTAGCTAAAATTTATTTTAAATGGAAGTATATTTTGACAATGCGGCAACTACTCAAATCAGAAAAGAAGTTGTTGATGAAATAAAGAATTGTTTATTGGATACATATGGAAATCCTTCCTCATCTCATTCTTTCGGAAGATCTGCGAAGTCAAAGTTAGAAAATGCACGAAAAGTAATTGCTTTTCATTTAAATTCTTCACCACAAGAGATAATTTTCACATCTGGTGGTACAGAGTCAGATAATATGTTGATTCGTTGTGCGGTTAAAGATTTGGAAGTTAATACTATCATTTCTTCAAAAATTGAACATCACGCAGTTTTACATACTCTTGATGATTTAAAATCTGATGGGGTTGAAATAAAGTATGTTAAAACAAATAACAAAGGTCAAGTAGATTATGTCGACCTTGAAAGACTTCTCAAGGAAGATGACTCTAAAAAGCTTGTAACATTGATGTATATCAATAACGAAATAGGGACCATTCTTGATATGGAAAGAGTTGGTTTGATTTGTAAAGAGTCAGACGCTTTATTCCATACTGATGCTGTTCAGGGAGTTGCACATTATAATATAGATGTTGAAAAATATAATATTGATTTTTTGTCCGCTGCAGCTCACAAATTTCATGGGCCTAAGGGAGTTGGCTTTTCTTATGTTAACAAAAAACTTAACATTAATCCATTTATATCTGGTGGAGCTCAAGAAAGAGGATTAAGAGCAGGTACTGAGGCCCTTCCTAATATTGTTGGTATGGAAAAAGCAATGTCAATGAGTTATGAAAACTTGGATGAAGAAAAAAAATATATTCAATCCATAAAAGACTATTTTATAAAATCCATAAAAAATATTTTTCCAAACGTTGAGTTTAATGGATGTTGTTCTGACCCCAAAGAGAGCACATATACACTTTTAAATATATCTATTCCGGTTAACAAGGAAAAGGCTTCGCTATTAGATTTTCAGCTTGATCTTAAGGGTATCGCTTGCTCTAAAGGAAGTGCGTGTCAATCTGGAAGCAATCAGGGATCACATGTTTTAAAAGAAGTACAAAATAAAAAAAATAATGACTGGCCTTCTTTGAGGTTCTCTTTTTCATCATATAATTCAAAACAAGAAGTAGATTATTTAATGAATGTTCTAAAAGAATTTAATTAAATAAAAAATCAATATTTTTTAAAAAAAATGGATTCATAATTAGTTATATTTCCATTCATATCCTCAACTTTTATTTTTAATAAATGTTTTCCATCTTCAAGGGTAAGGTCTTTAAAATTATAAGTAATCAGATTTGACTTTGGCTCAAATTCAAATAAAATCCAAATACCATTAATAGAACCCTCAATTAATTTTATTCCAGAAAATTCATCTTTCACTTTTAATTTTAGAAATTTTAAATTACTTATCCATTCATTTTTTTTAAAATTATAAGGTTTAACTGTCGGAGAGATTGTATCAATTGATAAAGCGTATTTTCCTAATGCATATCCTTTTGTTGACCAAAAATTATTTTCTTTTTTAGTTTTAAGATATCGAGCATTTCCATATTTATTTATTTTTGATATAAATCCTTTTTTTAAAAAAACACTATCAGTTTTAGAAACTTGATACTTAATTTCAAATCCTTTATTAATTAGATGTATGTTTTCTCCAAGATCTAGAGTATCATTATTACTATTAATTTTAATATCTATTGAATTATAAAAAGAGTTTTTTGGGATCTTAATACTAATATTTTTTAAATCTATAGTATACTCTTTGTCTGGGTTTATATTTCCACTTTTTGAAATATTTTGAATAGAGTCTTTGATAATACCTTCAAAATTTAATTTTATTTTAGTCTGATTACCCTTGAAATCAATGACTTTTATTTCACCATCATAACTTAAACCATCAGATATTGTAAATACTCCATAAGATTTTCTCTTGTTTATAAAACTATATTTTGATTTTGGATGAGTAAAAAGTTTTTGGACTCTAACTCTTTCTTTATTCCATTTTTTATGATCTATTAATAATTTTAAATATTTTCTGTCGTTAAAGTTAAGTTGATCAACTTTATAGTTAAATATTGAATCGGCATTTAAATTAAAATTTATTGAATAAACTCCATTTTTACTATATGACTTGTCTTGTCTATCATAATATTTAAGTCCAATCCCGAGCCTACCAGTATTTTTAATTTTTGATGCTGCGTATAAACTATTGTTTATTTTTTTTATTTTTATTTTTTTAATGAAATCATATTTTCCATCATCATAAACTTTGTATAGGTACAAACCACTAATAACTGGTTTTATAGTATCTGTTATTTCAAAATCAAGCTCAAATGGATTCAAAGGATTATTATTAGAATCTCTTATTTCAAAATGTAAATGAGGGCCCGAAGTGCCTCCTGTATTTCCACTGAAGCCAATTAACTCGCCCAAATCAAAATTTAACTGACCTTCTTTAGGAAAGCTTTGCATTTCATAGGTTTTATTTTTGTATTGGATTTTTTTAACATAATCTTCAACCTTTTTAGAAAATTTTTTTAAGTGAGCATAAACTGAGGTAGTACCGTCATAATGTTTAATGTATATACTTTTACCGTATCCTCCGCGGCTAACTCTAACTCTAACCACTTGACCTTTTTTTATAGATCGAACTTTTAAACCTTGTTTCCCTCCTGTTTTGATATCAATACCAGTATGAAAATGAGTACTCCTCAATTCCCCAAAAGTACCGGATAGATTTAATGGAATATCCAGAGGAGATATATTAATTTGACTAAAAACCATAGTTGGTAATATGATTAAAAACATAACTTTAATCATTCGAATAATCTTCATTAAATTGATTTTTTATTGAAATTAAATAAATTATGAGTATAATTTATAGATTTGTGAATAAGTAAATGATTTTATGAATAATTATATTAAGACCATATCACTTTTGGAAGAAAGAGTAATCAAGCTAGTGAACAGACTTAAAGAAAATTATCTATCCCTAAACCAGTTAATTGAAAAAATTGATATTCTTGAAACTAGTGAGAAGAATCTAAAAATCAAATTGGCTGATATTGAAAAACAAAATACTGCATTAATTATTGCAAATAACATGTTGGGAGGTAGTGATGGCAAAACAACTACAAAACGTAAAATTAATAGACTGATAAAAGAAGTCGATGCCTGTATTTTTAATCTTTCAGAAATACAGAAATAAAAACAAGTAATTTTAATGAGTGATTTAATTAAAATAAAAATTACAATTGCAGACAGAGTATATCCTCTGTCAATAATTCCTCAACAAGAAGAATTTTTACGTAATGCTGCAAAAGAGATTGGTGCTATGATAAAACAACTAGAAAAAAGTTACGCAGTTAGAGATAAACAGGATGTTTTGGCTATGTGCGCTTTGCAATATGCAACCAAACTTGAAAATAATAAATCCAATCATTCAAATCAATCTAAAGAGAATGAAAAAGTACTTGAGTTAATAGATATTATTGATGTACATTTAAAAAACTTTTGATGTTCTTTAATACCTTATTCCTGTATTAGTAATTATTTGACAAACTCAACGTTTAATTTTTTATAAAAAAGTGAGTCGTTATTGTAAAAGCATGCTGTTTTTTCATACAGATCCTTGATCAGTTCGTTAGCTTTAAACATGTTTTTTTGGAGTTTGTTCAAAAAACAGGCTAATACAGGTTTTTTTTTTAAGAAATTATTAAATATAAAAAAC
>NZ_CEZOWA010000006.1:74884-104647 GCF_983056325.1 Candidatus Marivariicella sp.
TTGACTTAACAACTCAACTCCGCCAGCTAAACCCGCTAAACCACCACCTATTAAGGGGCCAACGACTGGAATCCAACTATATGACCAATCAGGATTTTTATTTTTACGAGGTAAGAATGAATATACTAATCTCGGACCAAAATCTCTGGCAGGATTAATAGCAAAACCAGTATTACCTCCTAAACCCATTCCAATCACCATAACTACTATCCCAATAGGAATAGCGTCTAGTGAACCTAATCCAAAGTTTTCAACAACTATCCCATCAATTTTAATATTCGGTCCTACAATACAAAAAGCACAAAATACTAAAACAAAAGTTCCGAGAATTTCAGCGAATAAATTATTTTTCAAATTTCTAATAGCAGGTCCAGTACAAAATGTACCTCTAACAACATCTTCATTATTTGACTCTCGATAATGATCTATATAAGCTATATAACTTAGCCATGAACCTAACATTGCTCCAGCCAACTGAGCTAATAAATATGAAGGAACTAAATTCCATGAAAACTTTCCAGCAATCGCGAACCCTATCGTTACTGCAGGATTTAAATGGGCTCCACTAATGCTTCCAGCAATAAAAACACCAATAAAAACTGCGAATCCCCATGTGATTGTGATTAATAGCCATGGGTTTTGACCTTCTCCTATAGTTTTCTTTAAATTTACATTAGCCACGACTCCTTGTCCTAAAACAAGTAGAAAAGTTGTTCCAATGAATTCGGCAATAAATGGGCTCACATTCATATTTTATATTTTTTTGTTAAAGATAAAAAAGATAATTTTTCTTGGGTTTTCCATTTTTGGTTTTTATTTAAAACATCTGCCATTATATCAAGAACATCATCAATCAATTTTTCAGTTTCAAAAACATCTAAAAATAAACATCGAGTCCTTCTAGCTAATATATCTTCAAGACTTAAAGCCATTTCATTTTTAATTCCCCATAGAATTTGATTTTTAGTAATGTTTATTTTTTTTGATAAAGATTCATTTGCTTTGTGATCACTACTTATTCTTAGTATTTTCTTAATATCACTTCCATAAACATGTAGAGGATCATTAAAATCAGGATTTGGATTATAACCGTGAATTTTTAAATTTTCTGTGATAGATTCAGAAAAAGATAATCCACCAACTGCAATCGCAGAATCAATAGCGTCTTCTCCAATTTTCCTATAAGTAGTCCATTTACCCCCAAGGATACTAATCAAACCACTTGCACTGATTTTAATCTTATGATGTCTTGATATTTCTTTTGTTGATTCACTTTTATCATTTGTTACAGCAAGAGGTCTAAGACCTACAAAAACACTTTTTATATCCTTTTTTTTAGGTTTTGATTTCATATAATCTCCAGCATTTGAAAGAATAAATTCAATCTCACTATCTAAAGCTTTTGGTTCAGATTTAGCAATATTTACGACCGTATCCGTAGTACCCAAAATAACATAATTTTGCCATGGAACAGCAAAAAGAACTCTGCCGTCAGTAGTATGAGGTATCATTATTGCATGTGGACTGTTTAAAAATTTCTTTTCTATAACAATGTGAACCCCTTGACTTGGTTGGATCATTTTAGAAGATTTAGGATCATCCATTTGCATAATTGAATCCGAAAAAACACCAGTTGCATTTACAACCACCTTTGATTTTATTTTATAAATGAATTTACTCGTTGATTCTTTAACTTCAATTCCTGATACCATATTATCATTTCCCTTATTTATTTTAACGACTTCAACATAGTTTAGTAAAACTCCATTATGGTTTTCAGCAGTCTGGGCTAAACTTAAAGCCATTCTTGAATCATCAAACTGTCCATCATAATATATAATACCACCTCGCAGTCCATTTTTATTAACATTTGGGATCAAATTTTCAGTTTCTTTTTTATTGAGAAAAGTAGATGGTCCAATTCCTAGGCTACCAGCCATCATATCATATATTTTTAATCCAACACCGTAAAATGGACTACTCCACCAGTCGTAGGATGGTATTACAAAGCTTAAATTTTTTACTAAATGAGGGGCGTTTTTAATTAATAATCCTCTTTCTTTAAGGGACTCAATAACTAAAGATATATCACCGTTTTGCAGATATCTTACTCCTCCATGAATTAATTTTGTACTCCTAGATGATGTTCCTTTAGCAAAGTCATACTTTTCCAATAACAGTGTTTTATAACCTCTTGAAGCTGATTCAACTGCTGCTCCTAGTCCCGACGCACCACCTCCAATGATAACAATATCCCATAAGTCAACTGATGCTAGTTTTGAGAGATTTTTCTTTCGATTCATTAGCCTATTATCTGATTAATCCTTTTATTCCATAAAAAATTCACTTTTTCTATTAATGAATTTTTTTGAGGCACAAACAATTTATCCTTCTCCCAAATATTTTCAATTGAATCAATATTTTTAAAAAACCCTGTAGCTAGTCCAGCTAGAAATGCAGCCCCTAAAGCAGTTGTTTCTGTCGTTTTTGGTCTGATAACATTTCGTTCAAGAATATCAGCTTGAATTTGCATTAATAAATTATTTGAACTCGCTCCTCCATCAACTTTTAAATTATCAAATTTTGTATTTGAGTCTTTTTCCATTGCATTAACAATTTCTTTACATCTAAGAGAAATAGCTTCTAATGCTGCTCTTGCTATATGACCCTTTGATGTATCTCTTGTTATTCCCATAATATTTCCCGTAGCATGAGGGTCCCAATACGGGGCTGCAAGACCAGATAATGATGGGATAAATGTAACTCCACCACTGTCCTTTACTGTACTTGCCAATATTTCAATTTCTGAAGCAGATTTGATGATTCCCAGTTTATCTCTAAGCCATTGAACTAGTGCTCCAGCCACAAAAACACTCCCTTCAATGGCATAAGTAGTTTTACCGTTTATTTGATATGCAATGGTAGTAAGCATCTTATTATTTGATTTTATTGGTTTATTTCCTGTGTTCATAATACAAAAACACCCTGTTCCATATGTGTTTTTAACATCACCAGGTTTGAAACAAAGCTGACCAAATAAAGCTGCTTGTTGGTCTCCTGCTATACCCGCAATTTTAATTTTGTGATTTAAAATTTTTGCTTCTCCAATGATTTCTGATGATTCGCAAAGTTCAGGAAGCATATTTATAGGAACATCAAGTAATTTCAGAAGTTCATAATCCCATTTTAACTCATGGATATTGTATAACAGTGTTCTACTCGCATTTGACGGATCAGTTACGTGTTTTTTCCCGTTTGTTAATTTCCATATTAACCAAGTATCAATTGTGCCAAAAGCCAATTCATTATTTAAAGCAGATTTTCTTGCGTTAGGTATGTTATCTAAAATCCATTTAATTTTTGTTCCGGAAAAATAAGCATCTAAAATTAATCCTGTTTTATTTTGAATTAATTCTTTTACAGAAAAGGATGAAATATTTTCTTTTTGTAATGAATCACATATTGAAGCTGTTCTTCTGTCTTGCCATACAATTGCATTGTATACAGGTATTCCAGTTTTTTTGTTCCATATCACTGTAGTTTCTCTTTGATTTGTAATTCCAATGGAATCAATATTTCCAGGTTTAATTTTTGCTAAATGGATGACTTCCTTGATTGACTTCAATTGAGTCTCCCATATCTCCTCTGGATCGTGTTCCACCCAACCTTTTTTAGGAAAAAATTGTTCAAATTCATATTGAGATATTGCAATCTGGTTACCGTTTTTATCAAAAATTACAGATCTAGAACTAGTAGTTCCAGCATCTATTGCTAAAATATATTTTTTTTTCATTTGATGACAATTCTCGATACAAATTACATTTTAAAAAAACAAATTAATAGTTTTCGTTTAATAAAATGACGGATATTTGAAGAAAAATTGAAAAAATTATATCAATCAATTAAATACATGTTAATAAGTGTATTTGCATTTTCAATCATGAATGTTTTATTAAAATACCTAAACAATTATGGGACTTTTCAATTGGTTTTTTTCAGATCAATAACGACTCTTATAATTACTTCTAGTTTATTGATATATTATAAAATTCCTTTTTTTGGAAAAAATAAAATGATTTTGATTAAAAGGGGTGCTCTAGGTGCTATGGCCATGCTTTCGTTCTTTTTTTCTGTTAGTTATATTTCTGTTGGATCTGCAGTTTCAATAAGATATGTTTCTCCCATATTTGCGGCAATATTTACAGTTATTCTGTTTAGAAAAAAGATATCTATTATTGAATGGTTTCTTTATTTAATTTCTTTTATTGGTGTTATTTTTATTAGAGGATTTGATGACAAAATGAATTTATTTGGATTTTCCATGGCATTACTCGCTGCATTTTTTTCATCATTTGTTTATCTAATTATTGAATTAATTGGGAAAAAAGAACATCCTTTGGTAATTGTAAATTATTTTATGATTACTTCATTTTTAATTGGATTAATAGGTGTCTTTTTTTATTGGGTACCAATTAATATTGAAGATATTTTATTTTTATTCCTTTTAGGAGTTGTTGGTTTTTTTGGCCAGTATTTTATGACTAAAGCATTTCAAAATGGATTTGCATATAAAGTAGCCCCAATTAAATATGTTGAAGTAGTTTTTACTATTGTATTTGGAGTTTGGATTTTAGATGAGAAATATTCATTACTAACACTAATAGGAATTTTTATGGTCATTGGTGGATTGGTATTTAATCTTATTTACAAATTTTTTAATAAAAATTAATCACCAGGACACCTAAGATATGTTATTCCTGAAAAATCTCTTCTTAAGAATCGATTTTTAGCATCAATGAAATCATTTATTTTGACATCCCCCCTTGGAATCGAAGGATACATTATGTCGGTTCTGCTTTCGCTATGATCATATCTGTAAACATCGTGTCCAAATTCATGGTACATTAACCACAATTGTTGTATTTCGGAGTAATCTTCCCAAAAATTAAGAATAACTCCGATTACAACTCTATCTCTATTACAATAGCCTGCAAATGTAGAATAACCTGCATGATCTGGTGAAACTCCGGATGCAAATTCTTCGGGTGTTTGTATATCAAATTTTAAATTCACGCTTGTGTTAATTTCTCCATAATCTGGACCACCACGAGAACACTTAACATCCTCTACGAATAAGTTCCAGTATGTCATTAGGTCTGAGTTGTCAACATTTGTATAATCAACACAACTATACAATTGTGGCTCTTCTACTTCTTCTTCTATAACTATCTCTTCTATACTTTTATCGGAACTACATTTGATAAATATTAAAAGTAGGAACAGAAATTTTTTTCTAAAAATTGAAATCATTAATTAGTTTTTTTAGTAAGTAAATTTAATATTAATAAAATTAAAACTTCATTCAAATAAAAAGTGTTAAATTTAGATATTAATACATTTAACATGAAAATGTTTAGACCCATCTTACTATTTATATTCTTTTTTAACTTAAACGGCTATTCACAATCCGATCTGGAAGCTATGGTTAAAAATCAGTTTAAACTAAAATACGATTTAACAATCTCGGAGGATCCAATTAGTGTTCGAAATCTTTTTTTAAAAAATCAAAATTTGGTCTCTGAATATGTTGGTTTTGTTTCAAATCAAAACAGATCTTGGTATTTTAATTATTTTAATTTAAACTCGATGAGAAGATCAGGTTGGAATTCATATGTTGAGCTTTATGATAATAGATTTTTAACTTGGAACAAATGGAGAGATGATCTTGTTCTTCCTTTTGGAAATTATATGTGGTTTAAGCCAAAATATAAGTATATAATTGGATCGGATGTTTCAGAAAGTCTTCAATACGGAATTAGATTGGCTAATGAAAATAGATACATTAATAATCAACTTCTTCTTCTGGGTAAAAATGCTATTGAACCTTCTGAATTAGCAGATAAAAACTCTAAACCAGTCAGAGATGATGTTTTAACTATTCTAGCTAAGAACGGGAAAAAATTTAAAGTTGTTCCCAATCCACGTAGATATAGCTCTAACTACATACGTGATTTTAACAATAATTTGAGAAATCCAAATAATCCAAACAATGGAGGTATAAAAGATACTAGATTATATAGCGGTAGTAGTAATGTGAATTCAAACTATCAAAATGGCTCAACTAATTCAGTTTCAACTGTAAAAAGATCTGTTGTTTCTTCTAGTGGAAGTACTTCTTCTAATGCTACAAATTCGAGTGGAGGTACATCTGTTGTTTCTGCTGCGATAAAACAATAATATTTTTATTTAGTAGCGAGAGGGGGGCACGATCCCCCGACCTCCGGGTTATGAATCCGACGCTCTAACCAGCTGAGCTACCTCGCCATCGGGGGCAAATATAGTTAAAGCTTTATTTAAACACAATGATTAGTAAATTTTAAGTTATAGAAAGGGTAAACAATTTTCTTTTTTATATATTGACCAAAATTTTAAATCAATGAGTAAGCGTATTCCATTTAAACTTGAAATTGACTTTCAGGCATCTCCTCAATTACTTTTTCAATATTTGTCAACCCCTTCTGGTTTATCTGAATGGTTTGCAGACGATGTTAATTCAAGAGGTGAGGACTTCACTTTTTTTTGGGATGATAGTGAAGAAACTGCTAAATTGATTCAAAAGAAAACCAATGAAAGGGTACGATTCCGGTGGTTAAATGATGAAGAAGATGCGGATAAAGTTTACTTTGAATTTATAATTCAAGTTGATGAAATAACAAAAGATGTTTCTTTAATTATTTCGGATTTCTCCGAAGAAGACGAACTTGAGGAATCAAAAATGTTATGGGAAAATCTAGTTTCTTCATTAAAACAAGTTTTAGGTTCAACCTAATTTTCAATGATAAATGTCGATGGTAAAGTATACTCTAATTTCAATTCTATAGACTCAAATCAAATTGAGTCATTTATATTAAATACTGTTTTTGAGTTTACATTAAGATGGGAGAATAATCATATCTTATTTTGGGAGGAACATTATTTTATGATGATGGCTCAACTAAGAAGGTTGAGACTGGTCATTCCAATGAATTTTACACTTGATTACTTCAATAAAGAAATTATAAAAATCATTAATGAAGATGATAAATCTTTTATAGTTGACATAAAGTTTGCTAACAAAAGCATTACAAGTTTAGACAACTTTCAACCTAGCTTAACTACATTAATAACCCTCAGTAAAGTAAATTCAATTTTTGATAATGATATTTCATACATAAATGAAATCTCATTATTTAAAGAGTTCAATATTGGTGATCATAGTTTTGCATCTATCTCGTATTTACAAAAAAATATTAAAAGGGTAGCTTCAGTGGAGTCTTATGAAAATAATTGTAACGATAATATTATTTTAAATAATAGTAAGAATGTAATTGGATCTGTCCTTGGTAATATTTTTATACTTCAAGGTGAAAGAATAATATGTCCATCTTCAAGTATTGGTAGAGAGTCTAGTGTTATATCGGATCTTTTTATTCGATATTTACAAAAAAATAGTTTTGAATTTTCATATGAATCATTTGGAGTTTTTGAACTACAGGTTGCTGATGAATTATCTGTAGTATCTATTAAAAATGGTATAAATCCAGTTGTTAAATACAGAAAAAAAATATATGAAACATCTAGACTACCTTTGATTTTTAAATCTTTTATAAAAGCAACCCAACTTTAATTGTGATTTGGATTTTCTGGACTATTTGACCAAATTAAATATTCACCTCCCAAAGAATTTAAAAAATTTTTCCAAATATTTTCAGTTTGGTTTTTTAAAATCATTTCATCATCTATACTATTAATTATCTCCCAGTTTTTATTTTGGATTTCATCGTTAAGTTGATTAGTATCCCACCCTGAATACCCTAGAAAAAATTTAATATCTTTTTTGGAGATTTTATCCTGATTTATTAAGCTTTTAATTTCATCAAAATTCCCGCCCCAATTTAAATTTTTGGAGATAGATTTAGATCCAGACACCTTAATTTTGGATTTATAAATATAAAATAAACTGTCGGTGTCAACTGGGCCACCAAAGTATAGCGGAATTTTTTTTTCTATTCCACTACTAACTTCATTTAGAGAATAATCCAGTTTTTTGTTTATCGTAAATCCCATAAGAGATTCTTTAGAATTTTCAACGACAAGCACAACTGTTCTGTGAAAGTGAGGATCTCCAATTATATTTGGAGAAGAAACAAGAATATAACTATTATTCATTTATTAAATTTAGGATAAAAAAAAAGCTCCACATGAATGGAGCTTTTTGAAATAAATGTGTATTATATTTAATTTACAGATCCAGATAATTCTGCCCCTGCCTTAAATTTAACTACATTTTTTGCAGCAATTTTAATTGTTGCACCTGTTTGAGGGTTACGACCATCACGAGCAGCACGTCTAGTAACCGACCATGATCCAAATCCAACTAAAGAAACTCGATTTCCACCCTTGAGGGCTCCACTTACATTTCCTAAAAATGATTCTAGTGCTTTCTTAGCAGCAGCTTTAGAGACTCCTGCATCAGAAGCCATCGCATCTATTAATTCTGTTTTGTTCATAATTATATAATATTTAATGTTTTATACTACACAAATTATAACCTTTAGCTAGAATCGAAAAGAAATACTTAAAAAAAAACTCCTTTTTGTTAATAAGTGCGCACTATTGTTGATAATCCTGTTTTTTATGAGACGAAAACTCCCTTTTCAAATGTAAAACCATTTAATAACTCAATATCAGATAGCCTTTTTTTATTGGGAAGTTGAAGGTTTTTAAGAATTAAAAACCCCTCCTTGTGTGATATTTTAATTTTTTTATTTAAAACTATAAGTTCATTGTCTCTGTATTTATGTTTTGAGTACTCAAAATCAGATTCAAATATTTTAATCGATTGAATTGATTTTTGATTTGTTATGTTAGTCCATGCTCCTGGATAACTATTTAAGCCATTTATAAAAAAAATAATCTCATTAATTGATTTATTCCAATTAATTTTTGTGTTTTGTTTTGTCAGTTTGGGTGCGGATTTAATAAGTGAATTATTATTTTGTTTAACTGGAATTGATTTTCCTTTATGTAATTTTTTTATCGTTTCAATAACAATTGGTTTACTAATATTTAGAAGTTTGTCATGCAGAGAATCATAAGTTTCATTAATATGAATTTTGTAATCGCCCTTTAATAAAATTTTCCCAGTGTCAATTTTTTCATCTATTAAAAATGTTGTTACACCAGTAATTTTTTCCTGATTAATTATAGCCCAATTTATTGGTGCAGCACCTCTATAGTTTGGAAGTAATGACGCATGAAGATTGAAAGTTCCTTTTTTAGGGATACTCCATACAATTTTAGGTATCATTCTAAATGCAACAACTATGAAAATATCTGAATTATGATTTTTGAGTTTTGTAATGAATGATTCATCTTTGAGATTTTCAGGCTGATATAGTTTTATTTTTTTATCAATACAAAAGTCCTTAATTGGAGAAAAATTTATTTTTCTTCCTCGACCAGATTTTCGATCAGGAGATGTAACAACTGCGTCAATAATATATTGTTCACTGTAGATTAAATCTAATATACCAACAGCAAAAGATGGAGTACCAAAAAAGATAATTTTGGGTTTCATTGAAAAGAGTATTTTGATAAAATAAATTTAATCATTTGCAACATAAAGAACTACAATTCATACAATTTTCAGTTTTATTTTCTCCAAAATACTTAAGAAGTTGCCTTGTTTTGCAATTTTTATTATCAAAAATATAATTTAAAACATCCTCATACTTAATTTTCTTAATACTATTTATTTTATTCAACTTTGGAATTAATGGGTTGATAGTATATTTATCTTCTCTTGGTTTTAGCCAGTATATTTGATGATCAGACTTAATTTCTTCTATATTTAGAAAATTCATTTTAGTATAAAAATTTAAATATTGATTTATATCTTTTTCTTTTAGGTTAGTGAGTTGTTTCATCTTAGAAATTGAAAACTCAATTTTTTCTTGAATTATGTTAGGGTAGAGTCTCAGTAAAGATTCAATTACTTTTCCTTGTGGAGTTTCAACTTGAATGCTTTCTCGTATTTTATTTACACTTACTCTCAAACTAATTTTAATTTTATTTCTTAGAATTGTTTTCAAAATTATTATGTCGTTGTTTTCCAAAAATCTTATTATATTATATGTTTTTCTTTTGTTAAATTTATATTTGGTACAAAAATCATTTAGATCAAAATCGAAAGAACTTCCCTGTCCTTCACCAATTGGTATTTGAAAATGGCTACACAATTTTTTATAAACTTGAGCTAGTTCAACTTTATTTGGAAGATTATTCAAACTATTTTTAATAAATAAGTTCTTATCCTCATGCGAAACTATTAATATTGCTTTTGAATTTTGACCACCTCTTCCAACTCTCCCTGATTCCTGGTAGTAATTTTCTATGCTTTCAGGTATATCTAAGTGAATAACTTTATTAACATCTGATTTGTCAATACCCATACCAAAAGCAGTAGTCGCAACTATTATTTTAATATCTTCTGACTGCCATTTTGATAATTTATCTTTTTTATCCTCATCTGACATTCCTCCATGAAAATAGTCTACCGAATATTGTTCTTCTGAAAGTTTTCTTGAAATAAATTCAGTTGATTTCCTTGTTTTACAATATATGATACAGCTTTCGTTTTTAATAATTTTAAATAATTCTTCAATTTTATCTTCAACATATTTAATTTCATAAAATATATTTTTTCTTTCATAGGATGCTTCAATAACATTGTACTTTATTAGACCTAAATTTCTAACAATATCTTTTCTCACCGTAGGGTTAGCGGATCCACTGTAAGCGCTTATTGAGGCTTTTGGAAAAAGATCTGTAAACTTTTTGATATTTCTATAAGAAGGCCTAAATTCATGGCCCCATTCTGAAATACAATGTGCCTCATCCACTGCGATATGACTTATTTTTGCACTTTGTATTTTATTTAAAAAATCATTATTACCAAATCTTTCTGGTGAGCAGTAGATAATATTGTAATTTCCATTAATACAATTGTCTAATTGTTGATCAATTGTCAAATGTTTAGTATTAGATTTAAAATAAAATGACGATATGCCTCGTCTAATAAGATTTTTAACTTGATCTTCCATTAATGCCACTAGGGGAGAGACAACAAGAGTTGTTCCACCAATTATCAAAGATGGAAGCTGAAAGCATATTGATTTACCTCCTCCTGTAGGGAGGCTAACTAAAGCGTTTTCACCATTAATTATGGAGTTAATTACATATTTTTGGCTATCCTTAAATTGATTATATCCCCAATATTTTAATAACAAAGTATCAATTTCTTTCATAAACATTTGCTAAGAATGTAATCGACTCTATTTTTTAAACTAGCTTTTGAAACATTATTGGGCATTAAGTTATAATGATTATAGGTTAATCTTATATACTTATCGATATCTTTTGATTTGTTAAAACTTTCTAATCTTTCATTATCATTAACATAAATTTCTTCCCATGGAGATAAAATAAAAACTTTTTGATATTTGTAGATGTATTTTCCCTGTGGAAATGAGAATGAATTGTCTTCAAGTTTTTGATAGGCATATGTATCGTATATACATCGATCAAAAAAAATCAAATTATCCTTTGAGTTAGTAATTTTTTTTGAATCATTGTATTGAATTATTCTTTTTTCAATAATTTTAGT
Organism: Candidatus Marivariicella sp.; assembly: GCF_983056325.1. Taxonomy (NCBI): domain Bacteria; kingdom Pseudomonadati; phylum Bacteroidota; class Flavobacteriia; order Flavobacteriales; family Flavobacteriaceae; genus Candidatus Marivariicella; species Candidatus Marivariicella sp. The sequence continues at coordinate 86,592 of NZ_CEZOWA010000006.1, forward strand.
ATTAAATATTTTTTGTTTTTTAAAAAATGAATCGCCAACTCTATATTCACACTTCGATTTAATTAGGGTCCTTGAAAACTCTTCAAAGCATGTATATCCTTTTGATTTTAGAAAATTTATTATTGATGTTTTACCAGTTCCAGGTGCACCTGTTATTACTATTCTATTCAAAATTAAAGAATTATTTTAAACTATCTTTACACAAAGTTAAACTAGAACGTATTTTAAATTATGAATGATAAAGAATTTTATTCACGATTTTTACAAAACTTAAAAATTTCTCAAAAATGGCCAGGTAATTATTTATTTAAATTTATAATAAGAGATAAGGAAACTAATAAGAAAGACATTCAAGCTGTTTTTAAAGGAATGAATGCTAATTTTTCCATTAAAAAATCATCAAAAAAAAATTTTACAAGTTTAACTATTACTCTGATAATGGAGGATCCAGAATCTGTAATTAGAATATATAAAGAAGTTTCAAAATTTAAAGGTGTGATTTCACTCTAGTAAATCAACGAATTTTCACTAATTTGCACGTAAATTCTATAAATATGGAAGTGTTAGAATACAACACAAAGCGCAAACCACTTATTATTCCAGAATACGGTCGACATATTCATCTCATGATTGATCAAGTTCTTGAAATAGAAAGTCGTGAAGAACGAAATAAGTTGGCTAAAGCAATAATTGATGTGATGGGTAATTTAAATCCCCACCTTCGCGATGTTCCTGATTTTCAACATAAACTTTGGGATCAGTTACATATAATGTCTGACTTTAAACTTGACGTAGATTCTCCTTTCGAAAAACCTCAGGAAGAAGTTCTAAAAGCAAGACCAAAAAGAATCACTTATCCTGTTAGTATTCAGAAATATCGCTTTTATGGAAATAATATTAGTGAGATGGTAAATGTTGCTAGAAACTGGGAAGAAGGAGAAATGAAAGATGCACTTGTTTTTACAATTGCTAACCACATGAAAAAATGTTTTCTTAATTGGAACAAAGATACAGTTGAGGATGAGTTAATTTTTGATCACTTAAAGGAGTTATCCAGTGGAGAATTAAAAGTTAAAGAAGAATTACTTCCTTTAACTGAATCTTCAGAATTTTTAAAAGCAAGGTCCAAAAATGGTAATGGCCCCAAGTCAAATAATACTTCGATTAAAAAAAATAATTATAGAAATAAAAGAAGTCGTTACTAAGTATTTTCAAAATGGGAAGCTTTAAAATTAAGGGAGGAGTCGAATTGTCCGGTTCTATTACACCTCAGGGTGCGAAAAATGAAGCTCTTCAAGTTTTATGTGCTTCACTATTAACTGATGATAAAGTAATAATTAACAATGTACCTGACATTATTGATGTCAACAAATTGATATCTCTATTAAAAAATCTTGGAGTATCAGTTAATAAACTAGATAAGGGTAAATACGAATTTCAAGCTTCAAATATAAACCTTAACTATCTAAAATCCGATAAATTTAAAATTGACGGTAAGGGTCTTAGAGGCTCAATTATGCTTGTAGGACCTCTACTAGGAAGGTTTGGAACAGGAAGTATTCCTAGACCTGGTGGTGATAAAATTGGAAGAAGAAGGTTAGATACTCATTTTGAAGGGTTTATTAAATTAGGAGCTAAGTTTAATTACAATAAAGAAGACTATTTTTATACCGTATCGGCTCCTCATTTAAAGGGAGTAGAGATGTTGCTGGATGAACCATCCGTTACAGGCACAGCTAATATATTAATGGCCTCTGTTTTGGCTCAAGGCAAGACAGTTATATACAATGCAGCATGTGAGCCTTATTTACAACAACTATGTAGGATGTTAGTATGTATGGGAGCAAATATATCAGGTATTGGCTCAAATCGATTAACAATTGAAGGTGTAGATAAATTAAATGGAACATCTCACACTATACTTCCTGATATGATAGAAATAGGAAGTTGGATCGGTCTTGCTGCTATGACTAAAAGTGAACTGACAATAAAAAATGTCAATTGGAACCATTTAGGACAGATTCCATCTGTGTTTAAGAAACTAGGAATTCAACTAGAGAAAGTAGATGATGATATATATATTCCGGCCCATAAAAACGGTTATGAAATTCAAAGTTATATTGATGGATCAGTATTAACTGTTTCTGACGGACCTTGGCCAGGATTTACCCCAGACTTATTAAGTATAATTTTAGTAGTGGCTACTCAAGCCAGAGGTAGTCTGTTGATTCATCAAAAAATGTTTGAAAGTAGATTATTCTTTGTAGATAAACTTATAGATATGGGAGCTAAAATAATATTATGTGATCCTCACCGTGCTACTGTAATAGGACATGACTTCAAATCTCAGTTAAAATCAACTGTAATGACCTCTCCAGATATTAGAGCAGGGATTTCACTTTTAATCGCTGCACTTTCAGCTAAAGGCACTAGTATAATTAACAATATTGAGCAAATTGACAGAGGTTATCAAGATATTGATACTCGTCTTAATGCTATTGGTGCAAAAATAACTCGAATTTAAATTTTAAGATTACCAATACCCCCATCAACACGAATTACTTGTCCTGTTATCCAAGATGATTTTTCCAATAGAAATATTGCTGTTTCAGCAAGTTCTTTTGGTGATCCAACTTTTTTAAGAGGGTGTCTTTCCACGGCTCTTTCCATTTTAGTATCATTGTTTAAGAATTTATCTGCAAGGGGTGTATTAACTATTGAAGGTGCAATTGCATTAACCGATATTTTCGGAGCTAACTCAGCAGCCAAGGACCTAGTTAATCCTTCAATCGCACCTTTAGATGCGGCTATAGATGAGTGAAACGGCATTCCAGTCTGAACTGCAACTGTACTAAATAAAACTATGCTTGAGTGTTCTGATTGATTTAAGTTTTTCAAAACTGCTTGAATATTTTTAACTGCTCCCATGACATTGAGATTAAAGTCTGATATAAATGTTTCAGGTTTTAAACCTCTAAATGGTCTAAGATTTATCGTTCCAGGGCAGTATACAAGTCCATCCAATGAATCAGGAAGAAGAGTTGAGTCAATTGTTTCTTCCGTGATATCAACTTTTATAAATTGGTGTTTGAAGTCAGATAGTGAGTCATTTGTTCTATTTGCAACATAAACATTATGAACCTCATGTATTTGTTTAACAATCTCAAACCCAATCCCTGAGCTTCCTCCGATAATAAGTATATTTTTTTTCATATTATATTTTTTAATAATTCATTTCTAGTGTAAGATTCTTATTTTCCGTATTCTCCAAAAAGTTCAACTAATTTATTATATCTGTAATTAAATATTTCATCAAGTTTTGGTTTTACAATTATTGGATGAAATAATTGACCTAAAACACCAAAAGGTAACTTATAATCAATAATATCCTCCATTTTAACTCCACCTTTAATTTTTTGAATAAAATGTTTATGGTGCCATAAAGAGTAAGGTCCAAACCTTTGTTCATCTACAAAATATGCTCCTTTTTTGACATGAGTAATTTCAGTAACCCATTTTGTAGGTATTCCAAACATAGGAGTAACCTTATACTGAATAATTTGACCTGCAAACATTTCTTTTTCTGCACCACTGAGAATTATAAATCCCATATAATCAGGAGTTATTGTTTTTAAATTTCTTGGGTCTGATAAAAAATCCCATGCTTGTTCTAGAGAAATGGGAAGTTTTTGAGTTGTAGTCTTTCTGTAAATTTTCATATAAAAATTTACTCAAATATACTATTTGTATTTATTGATTTTTAATATTTTTTCCATTTTCATAATCAAGATTAAAGGATTTTAAATTGTGATGTTTTTTTTTGAGAAAAGTTCCAAATACTTATATTTTTTATTGTTTTTATAACTCTATTGACCATAAAGATTATTTATTTTTTTGAAAGATAGTAAAGAGTTATAAAATCAGCATTAAACAAATAATATCTGAAGTAAAAGCAATATAACTGAAAAGAGATTTAGACATCAATATTAAATAAATTATTAATTAATCATTAATTCATGTAAACATATAATTTTAGTTATTAAATTTGATAAACAAAATATTTTAAATCATGAAAAAAATTTTATTCTTACTATTATTTGTTCCGTTTTACAACATAGCTCAAGTAGTTTCTCCTCAAGCAAGCCCTTCAGCTTCAATTAATCAGACTGTTGGTTTAACTGACATCAAAATTGAATACTCTAGACCTGCAATGCGAGGGCGAGAAGTAATGGGTAATTTAGTTCCTTATGGGGAACTATGGAGAACTGGTGCCAATGCAAATACGAAAATTAGTTTTTCCGATCCAGTTATTATAAGTGGTGTTGAAATACCAAATGGCACATATGCCATATATACTCGTCCAGGTAAAGAAATGTGGGAAGTATTTTTCTATAAAAAAAGTGATAATTGGTCACTTCCAAAAGCTTGGGATGCTAAAGAAGTTGCAGTTGTTTCTGAATCTTCAGTCAAAATTACTTCGGATTTAACAGAATCTTTTACAATTCAGATTGAGAATATAACAAATAATGATGCTGAGCTTACCATTTCATGGGAAAACACCAAAGTATCAACATTGATAAAAGTTCCTACTCCAAAAAAAGTAATGGCATCTATCAAGAAAACTTTATCTAATAATCCAACTGCACGTGATTATTATAGCTCTGCGGTATACTATTTAACTAGTGGTTTAGATCTTAAACAAGCTAAGAATTGGATGGAAACAGCAATTGATAAGGGGAATAATAAGTATTTTCATTTAAGACAATATTCATTAATTTTAGGTGGTTTGGGTGAAAATAAAATGGCAATTGAAGCTGCTAAAAAATCTTATGAATTAGCAAAAATTGCTGGAAATAGTGACTATTTAAAGATGAATAAAGAATCAATAGAGCAATGGTCTAAGTAATTCAAAAAAACTAAATTAATTTTAAAACCTCACTTCATAGTGGGGTTTTTAATTTACAGCTTTTCTATTATTAATCTTATGGAACATGTAAGCTATGGATATTGTTAAAATTGAACCCAATACATTTAACCATAGATATCCAAATAAATCAAACACATAACGATCTATTAAGTAACATGAGATAATTATTAATTCTGAAATTATAGCTGCGTAAAATATTGGGTTACTTCCAATTTTTTTAAAAAATATTGCAACTAAGAATATCCCGAGAATTGTTCCGTAGAAAATAGATCCAATAATATTAACTAGCTGAATTAAGTTTTCAAAAAGATTTCCAAATAAAGCAAAGATAATTGCTATTACACCCCACAATAGTGTGAATGATTTTGCCATTGCTACATAGTGTTCAGGAGACAAATTTGGCTTATGCCTTTTGTACAAGTCAATTAAAGTTGTTGCTGATAAAGCATTTAATTCAGAAGCAGTTGAACTCATTGCAGCAGCAAAAATTACTGCCAATAACAGACCTATTAATCCATTCGGTAAGTGATTAACAATGAATGTGATAAACACATAATCTTTATCATTAATTGAAGCGTTTTTATCGTTCTTAATTATAAGATCATTTATTTTCTTTCTTTGTGATTTATTTTCTGAATCAAGCTTTAAGTATTCCTCCTTTAAGTTGTTATTTTCAAAAAATATTGGACTAGATAAAACTTCATGTTTTTTATTTTGAGTTAACTCATAGTCTTTTTCAATTTTATAATAATCATTTGCATGAATAGAATTCTTGACTTCCGTCAAGTTTTTAGGATTAAAGTGAATAGGTGGAGTTTCGTATTGATAAAATACAAATACCATAACACCTAATAGTAGAATAAAAAACTGAAATGGAATTTTAAGAAACCCGTTCATTATCAGTCCCATTTGACTTTCCTTTAACGATTTTCCAGAGAGATATCTTTGTACCTGACTTTGATCTGTTCCAAAATAGGAAAGAGCAAGAAATAATCCACCTGTGATTCCACTCCAGAATGTATATCTGTTATTAGGATTTAGACTAAAGTCTAGTATGTTTAATTTTTCACTATAACCTGCCAATTTAAGTGCATTTGAAAAATCAATATTTTCAGGCATTTTTAAAAGTGCTATCCAAAAAGCAGATATTAGGCCAATGATAATAATTATCATTTGTTGTTTTTGGGTAACATTTACAGCATTAGTCCCACCTATTAAGGTATAAAATATCACTACAAGGCCGATCAATATGACTAGGATTTTCAAGTTCCACCCTAGAGCAACACTTAAAATTATCGCAGGAGCATATATAGTTATTCCTGCTGCTAACCCCCTTTGAATCAAAAATAAGATTGCTGTTAACGTTCTAGTTTTTAAATCAAACCTATTTTCTAAAAATTCATAAGCAGTATAGACATTTAGTTTTTGGTAGACAGGTAAAAAAAATAAGCATATTATTATCATCGCAAATGGAAGTCCAAAGTAAAACTGAACAAACCCCATGCCTTCGTTGTAGGCCTGGCCGGGAGTAGACAGAAAAGTAATTGCACTTGCCTGGGTTGCCATTACAGAAAAACCCACAGTCCACCATCTAGCTTTATTATCTCCTTTTATATATGATTTTATAGATGAATGATCTTGATTTCTCCATACTCCATAACAAGCTATGAATAAAAGTGTTCCAACTAAAAAAATCCAATCAATAGCTAACATTAATTATAATTTTTCATGATCAGATAAAATATAAACCAGTAAAGAATGTTTATTAGTATCAATAAGGTATATAAATTTTTTTTTATCTTATTCATGCCCATAATTAATTAAATTAACAAATAATCGATAGGCACCTGGAACTCCGGCAGGCAGTTCTCTAAAAAAACTTAATCCAGTATAAATTATTTTACCATCACCAAAATCTGAAACTAGCAAGCTTCCTCTTTTTTTTGTTTCATTAATGTCATTCATCTCTAATAAGGCTTCAAATTCGTTTCCCCAATTATTTGGAAAATACAATCCTCTTTCCTGAACCCAATTATTAAAATCAAACTGACTTATTGAATTTGGATAATTTAATATTGAATGTGATTTATTAATAATTTTAATATTCGAGTTTTCATCTGTCACCCTGTCTCGTGATATTTCTAATTTAAATGGAGTGATATCCTTAGTTTTTAGACCTCTACTGGTATTGTATTGAATAATTAAAGTCCCTCCATTTTTCGCATAATTCCACAAAATTTTGTTTTTAAAACGCAACTCTTCTAAAACATTAAAAGCCCTTATTCCAACTATTACTGTTGGAAATTTATTTAAATTTTCAATTGAAATATTAGTTGGATCTATTTTAACTACGTTAATATTAATATTTTCTAAACTTTCAGGTATTTTATCTCCAGCTCCCATAATATAGCCAACTCTTGTTATATTATTTTTTAAATTAATCTTTAATAATTTGGAGGAGCTAGTTTTAACTATGAATTGTTTGGGTATGTGAGGGTAGTCGATTTTAACAAGTTGTTTATTATATATTTTACCTTCCGACTTAACCTCGGGTATTACAAATCCTGAGGTATTTTTTTCATTGGGTTTGACCTTAAATGAATAATTTTTTTCTTCATTTTTATTTTTAATATCTAAAATATATTGTTCTGGTTTCACACTCCATCCCTCAGGAATAGAGAGCCTTAAAATTCCTTTAAAATTATCTTTATAGGTGGTTGCAGATACTGAAATTTGTTTTTCCTTATCATCTGGAAAAATATAATCGGGTTGATCTAAATTAACCGTTATTTTAGGTACAATAGTAAAAGGAGTAACTACTTCTCCTTTAACAGGATCATTAAAACGATAGTTAGCATTAACTAACAATGAAAATCTTGTTTTATTAATTTCAATATTTACACTTGCAGATACTGCACGAGGAGTTTCAGGTAATCCTTTTAGTTTATTTTCGTCAACTTGATACATTCCAATATCACCATCTCTTAAAAGCCAATATGGTGTTGATATTTTATCTCCAATTAATATTTTTATTTGTTTTTCAAACAGTTCATTATCAGATAAATTTTTGCCAATATTAAATTTGGTATCATTAATAATAATGCTGTTTAATTGAACATTTGATTTTGATGGATTAACAAATTTTAAATTAAATTCTTCAGATGAATTGGGTATACCCAATTCATTTTTACTGTTGAGTTGAATTTCTAAACCTAAACAGTGAGATATAACGTTTTTAACTTCTTCAATTTTCTTTCTTTTCCAATATCCATCCTCTACATTTTCAATAGCTTGATAAATTTGAATTAATGACGACACGTTTTTTTGTGGTTTTTTAAAATCAAAATTGTTTAGCAATGTATCTATTAGTGTCTCAACCTTATTGCCATTTTCCAATCTATTCCAACTGATATCAATTCCTTCAAAAGGATCATTTGATATGATAGGATTTCCCTTTATAAGCTCAAGATAGTTCCATTTTGGTCCGCCTGGGCTTGGGGATCTTCCAAAGCCTTGTGATTTATGCTGACTTCTGCTTTTTGATGAAATCTCATCATATGTTACCCCAGTTAACGTATTTAACTCTCCATAATCAAAATTCAGGAACTGACCTTTGTCAACATTACTAAAATTCTCCTGACTTCCATAAAAAAACCATGAAACATTAAGAAATAGTCTTTTTGGACTCCAAATAGATAAATTATCTAAATGTTCTGGAAAAGAAGTATTATCGGAGGACAAATCAAATGCATCGTAACTTAGAAGGGCAGAAGAGGTATGATGACCGTGGGTGGTTCCTGCTGTTCTGTGGTCAAATCTATTAACAATTATATCAGGTCTAATTGTTCTTATATGTTTTACTATTTGACTCATTAATTCATTTTTATCCCAAATATTTAGTGTTTCATTTGGATTTTTAGAGAAACCAAAATCATTTGCAGTAGTAAAAAGCTGATTAGCACCATCAATTTTTCTTGCAGCTAATAATTCATGTGTTCTAATTAAACCTAGTGCATCTCTTAGTTCGGTTCCAATTCTGTTTTGACCTCCGTCACCTCTTGTTATTGAGAGATAGGTTGTTTCAATATGGTGTTTATTGGAGAAATAAGAAATAAGACTTGTATTTTCATCATCAGGATGAGCACCTATATGAAGTAGACTTCCTAAAACGTTAAGTTTTTGAATTTTAGAATATATTTCAGAACTACTTTGAGATTTTAAATTTAAAGTGATCAATACTAAAACAATAAAGGTAAATGAAGTTTTGATTTTCATGATTTCATTCTATTTAAACAGATTTAAAGTTAGTATTTTAGTTTTTAATTTTTTCAATTTCATTTAAAACTTCATAAACGGGTAGACCAACAATATTTGTGTAGCTTCCATTAATTCTTGAGACATTCATTAAACCTATAGATTCTTGAATTGCGTACGAACCAGCTTTGTCATATGGGTTTTCATTCAATATGTAATCTTCTATAACCGACAAACTTAACTTTTGAAAGGTCACCTCTGTAGTTACATCAATACAATGAAAATCGGATTGAGTTAAAAAACCTACGGCTGTAATTACTTTATGGGTACTATCAGATAAAGTGCTTAACATTTCTCTTGCATCATCAGCAGTCAACGGTTTTCCAAGAAAATTATCATTGTGCCAAACAATAGTGTCCGCTGTTATTACAATTTGATTTTTTTTTATAATTTTTCTGAAAGGTTCTGCTTTTAGTCGAGCAATATATCTTGGAATTTCAAAACCTTTTAAGTGTTTTGGAAACTTTTCCTCCACATCAAAAGTTTTAATTGAAAAAGGGAAATTAAATAGTTTAAAAAATTCTTTTCTTCTTGGTGATTTAGATGCAAGTATTATCTCTTTTTCAATCATATTATTCTTTGAATTTATCTAAATACGTCCATTTATTCTGAACCCTTAGAACTTGCTCAATTATTTCTCGGACACATCCCATCCCTCCATCTTTATGAGATATATAATCTGCAATTTTTTTGACATCCACTGCTGCATCCTGAGGACAGGTTCCTATTCCAACACTATTCATGACTGGGATATCAGGTAAGTCATCTCCCATATAAAGAATTTCATTTGGAGACAAGCTATATTTATCCAATATATGTTCATAGGATTTTTCTTTGTTGTGTGAATCAAAATAAATATCAGTAATCCCAAGCGATTTTAATCGATTTTTTACAGACTCATCAGTTCCTCCAGAAATGATTATGACTTTATATTGATTATCTATAGCAAATTTTATGGCAAAGCCATCTTTGGCATTCATTAAACGTAACATTTCACCATTTGGTGAAATCAAAAGTTTTCCATCTGTTAAAACCCCATCAACATCAAAAATGAAAGTGGTTATATTATTTAATCTCTTTTTGTAATTTTCTTCTATCATAGCTAACCTGAATTGATTCTGTTATTGTATTGTAAAGTTTTTTATCATTTAAATTTTTGATAAGTTTATTATGAATTTTTAATGTTTCGTAATCAAATCTTCTTGCTGGGCCAGTTTGGATTTCCTTTGGATCATTATTCAGTGTTTGGTTTATCGTATTCTTTATTATAGGTTCTAAAATAGAAAATGAAATATTGTTATTAAGACATATTTTTCTTCCTTTATGGATCATATGATTAACAAAATTATTAACCCAAACTGCTGATAAGTGAATGTTAGCTCTTTGTTCTGAATTTAAACACTCATAATTGCCACCCAATGCTAAAACGAGTTTTTTTAAAACATTAAGATCATTATTGTTCTTAGCTTCGATACAAAACGGTGTTCCTTTAAAAGGATTAGAGTTTGATTTTAATATTGTCTGTACTGGAAACAAAACTCCTGATCTAGAATAATTATTAAAAATATCTATGGATGTTGCTCCTGAACAATGAATAATAAAATTATCAGTATTAATAAAATTAGAAATTTTATTAATTGAATTATCTGAAACTGCTAAAATATACAAATCAGCTTTTTTAAGATTTTTCAAAATATTTATTCCTTTTTTTGGAATTTTTTTATCTTGCCAGTCTCTTCCATACCATTCAAGTAAATTGAAATCTTTTAGTTTATTTATTTTATCTGCAAGTTTTGTACCAACATTTCCATTCCCAATAATCGTTATTTTTAACATAATTTCAAATGTACATAATGTTGTCAATAAATTAATAAATTAAAAAATTCATAATCATAAAATATTTCATATTTATAAGAGGAATTCTATTTTAAAATTCAGTATCAAAGGGTATATTTGTAGTATCAATTTACAAGATAATGCAAGAGAAATTTTTTAAGTATTTGTTTTCAAATCAACTAATGGCTCTTTTGTTTATAGCATTTCCAACTGCAATGGGTATTGGCACTTTTTTAGAAAGCTTTTATTCTACAACAGCTGCCAAAATTTGGATCTATAATGCTCGATGGTTTGAGCTTATTATTGCCTTACTAATGTTAAATTTCATTGGTAATATTTTTAAATACAGACTTTTTAAAAGAGATAAATGGATAGTGTTGTTACTTCATCTTTCTTTTATATTAATTATTTTTGGAGCATTTATAACACGTTATTTTGGTTTTGAAGGAGTAATGCCTATTAGGGAAGGAGATCAGACTAGTAAAATGATATCAGAAAAAACTTTTCTAACAGTTTTGGTTGACGGAGAGATTAATGGTACTCTTCAAAGAAAGAAGCTGACTGATGAAGTTTTATTTTCCCAACACACTTCAAATAATCTAAAATGGAATAAAAATTTTGATGGTCAAGATTTTTCAATTACTCGTGTCAAGTATATGGAAAATGTATCGGAGGGTCTTGTTTTAGATCCTGAAGGTGAAAGATATCTAAAGATTGTTGAAGCAAATGATGGAAATAGGCACGAACATTTTCTAAAGGAAGGTGAAATCGCAAGTATTCATAATGTTCTTTTTACATTAAATAATTCGGTAGAAGGTGCTATTAATATTCGATCCGAATCTGGTCTTTACTATATTGATTCCCCTTTTTCTGGAACATTTATGAGAATGTCTGATCAGTTCAAAGGGGAGATTAATGAAAATGTTGAACAAGAGTTATTACTTAGATCCCTGTATGCAATTCCAAATTTCCAATTTGTAATTCCTGATCCACCATTGAGGGGAAACTTTGGTATTGTTAAGTCAGAAAATAATTCGACTAATAAACAAGATGCATTATTCTTATCAATCAGCTCCATGGGCGAAACAAAAGAAATAGGAATAATAGGAGGAAAGGGAGTTGTTAATGAGCCAAAGAGCATAAAAGTAGGTGGGCTTGATTTTAATATCTCATACGGTTCGCAATCATTAAATCTTCCTTTTTCAATTACTCTGAATGATTTTATTGCAGAAAAATATCCAGGCACAGAAAAAAGCTACTCATCTTTTATGAGTAAAGTTACAGTTAAAGACAATTCAAAGAAATTTGATTACGACATATACATGAATAACATTTTAGATTACCAAGGATATAGATTTTTCCAAGCTTCTTTTGATCCAGACGAAAAGGGAACTATACTTTCTGTCAATAATGATTTTATGGGAACGTTAATCACTTATATCGGATATATTTTATTATATCTATCTATGTGTGGTATTTTTTTTATTGGTAGAACTCGATTTAAAAATTTATCTATGAGCCTATCAAAACTTAAGAATAAAAATTTTTCAATTGTATTTCTATTTTTCTTTTTTAATATTTTAAGTGCCCAAGATTCATTTACCAAAAAATTTGAATTGCATCAATTTGATTTTGATTCATTAATTCAAGTTACTGCATTTCCAGACGCTCAGGCAAATAAGTTTGGGAGTTTAATAATACAAGATTTAGGTGGTAGAATGAAACCAGCTAATACTTTTTCTTCAGAATTACTTAGGAAAGTAAGTAAAAGCGATACATACAAAGGACTTTCATCAGATCAAGTATCATTATCGATAGTTAATAATCCTTCAGTATGGTATAATGTCCCAATCATTTATTTAAAAAGGGGCAATGATAGTCTTAGGATGATCGCTGGAATAGATAAACAATCAAAATATGCACCTTTGGTATCTTTCTTTGATGAAAAAGGAAATTATAAAATTGCTAGTCAATTAGAAAACGCATATCGATCTCAAACACCAAATCAATTTCAAAAAGATTTTATTGAACTCGATAAAAGAGTTAACCTGTTATATTCAGCCTTGGAGGGGAAGGTTTTGAGGATTTTCCCTATTCCAAAGGATTCGATTAATAAATGGGTTTCATTTCCAGAATTAAAGGATGTCAGCATAAGTGGAACAGATTCATTGTATGTTAATAATGTTTTACCACTTTATTTCCAATCTATGCGAATAGGAAAGTCTAACGGAGATTTCACTCAGGCTGATGAACTTATAGAGAGTTTAAAAGGTTATCAGCGAAAGTATGGTTCAGAGGTCATTCCAAATTCTTCAAAAGTTAATGCAGAAATTTTGTACAATAAATATGATATATTTAAAAAATTATTTAGTTGGTATATATATGCTGGCCTTTTATTATTCGTGATTTTAATTTTGAGAATTTTTAATGAAAATAAAATATTAAAATATCTTGAAACAGCAATGATAAGTGTTATTGTAGTGCTTTTTTCATTTCATTCATTAGGTTTAATTTTTAGAGCATTTATTTCTGGTCATGCTCCATGGAGTGATGCATATGAGTCTATGATATATGTTTCATGGGCAACTTTATTTTTCGGTTTAATTTTTGGTAGAAAATCATCACTTACAATTGCAGCTACAACATTTGTGTCCTCAATGATACTTATGATAGCACACTGGAATTGGATGGATCCAGCTATAGCAAACTTACAACCTGTCTTAGATAGTTATTGGCTTATGATTCATGTTGCTGTAATTGTAGGTAGTTATGGTCCTTTTTCAATAAGTATGATACTTGGAATTGTAGCTTTGTTTTTAATTACTATAACAACAAATAAAAATAAAAATAAGATCAAACCTAAAATTAAAGAATTAAGTATAATTAACGAGTTATCTATTACGATAGGTTTAATAATGTTAACGATAGGGAACTTCCTCGGAGGTATGTGGGCTAATGAAAGTTGGGGAAGATATTGGGGATGGGATCCCAAGGAAACCTGGGCCTTGATTTCAATAATGGTATACGCATTTGTAATTCACATGAGGTTGGTTCCAGGATTAAATGGTAGGTGGCTATTTAATTTGATGAGTATTGTTGCATTCTCAAGTATTTTAATGACATATTTTGGTGTAAACTTTTATTTAGTAGGACTTCATTCTTACGCAAGTGGTGATAAAATTATAACTCCAGACTTTGTATACTATTCAATTTTGTTTATTATTTTTTTAGGATCAATATCATTCTATCAAAACAGAAAATACTATAAATAGTTACTTTAAAGATGAAATAAAATCGTCTTCGTCAACACCAGATTGTACAAGTTTAATTGATTTTTCAACTATTAAATTTACATCTTCAATTGGAAACCCCAGAGCTATTGTGAATTTATTGAGTAATTTTATTTCTTCTTGATCTGCAATTTTATCTGCAACAACAATCCTAGACAAGTCATAAAGTCTTTCTAAACGCTTTTGCTCAGATGCAGGGGGGTTTATATGATAAGAGTCAGGGTTTAATATTATCTCATCTACCACGCAGGGTTCAATTTCTAATAGAATGCCAAGTCTATTGATGAATTTTCTTTCTTCATCTGTTATAACATTATCACTTAAAGCTACTTTTACTATTGAAGCAAAATGATCTCGATTACGGTTTTTGAAATTACTTGAAAAAATATTGGACATGAATTTTTTTTCAAATATAAAAAACCTCTATTTACTTTAAACATCTATAAGCATATTTATATTTATTGTTTGTATTTTTTTACTTTAGCTTCAAAATTTAATGATGCTTTTAAATATTGTAGACGAGACATCAGCTCTTGAATCAGTTGTTGTTGGTATTGCCAACAGTAGTGGAGGTATCCCTTCTTTAGATGATGTATATGACCCAAAATCAAGGGTTCACATACTTTCAGGAACATACCCTTCAGAGATTGATATGATAGGTGAACTAGATAATTTTGTTTCAAAATTAATCTCCTATGGAATTAAGGTGTTTAGACCAGGTGTAATAAAAAACTATAATCAAATTTATTCAAGAGACATTGGATTTGTAATAGAAAATAAATTTATTAGATCAAACATTTTGCCAATCAGGTCAAGAGAAATTGATGCCCTTAAAACTATTATAGGTTCATTTCCCGAAGATTGTATAATTTCTTTTCCGGAGGATGCTCATATTGAGGGTGGAGACGTTGTTCTTCATAATGATAAAATTTACGTTGGTGCATATGTAAAAAATGATTATTCAAAATACATAACTGCAAGAACCAACAGTAAAGGTTTAGAGGTTCTTCAAAATCATTTTCCGGAAAAAAAAGTTATTTTGTTAGAATTAAATAAGTCTAATACAGACCCAAAAAAAAATATTTTACATCTTGATTGTTGTTTTCAGCCAATTGGAAAAACATCTGCAATAATTCATAAAGAAGGATTTTCTAATCAAAATCAATTGATATCATTAATTAATGATTTTGGTTCTGAAAATTGTTTTTTTATTAATTCTAAAGAAATGTTTGATATGATGAGTAATATTTTTTCAATAAATAAAAATACTGTTGTGTCTGATCCTAGTTTTACTAGACTTAATGAATGGCTTATTATTAATAAATTTAAAGTAGAGGAGGTACCTTTTAGAGAAATTGCAAAACAAGAAGGTTTATTTAGATGTGTCACCTTACCATTAATTAGAAAATAATGAATGGATTAACTAATCATGTTTTAATGGTTCGCCCTCATCTTTTTAAAAAGAATGAACAAACATCATTGAATAACTACTATCAAACTGACAGCAGTTTAGACATAAACACATTAAATAAATTAGCTCTTATTGAATTTGATCAATTAGTTAAATGCTTAGTTGACAATGGTATAAAAGTTACAGTTCACCAGGACAATGGTAAACCTGAGACCCCAGATTCATTATTTCCAAATAATTGGATCTCTTTTCATAATAGGCATAAAGTGATTATTTACCCTATGTTTGCTAAAAATAGAAGGGATGCAAGGTCTGATAATGTGTTTAATTCTCTAAAATTATCGGGTGTAAACTCAGATATTATTAGAGGGAACTGGAAGTATGGTTTTAGATCGAGTTAATAAAAAAATTTATGCTTCATTATCTGACAGAACAGATAAATCTATAATACTAGATTTCTCAAAAAAAATGAAATATAAACCTATTATATTCTCTTCATTTCAGAATGTTAAGAATATGAGGTTAAAGATTTATCATACAAATGTTATGATGAGCATTGGGGATAAATTTGCAGCCGTAGGATTGAAAACCATAGATGATGTCAATGAAAGAGAAATGGTTTATAATGAATTAAAAAATGACAAAAAAGAAATTATTTCACTTACTGAAAATCAAATTGAACAATTTGCTGGAAATATGCTACTTGTCAAAAACTCAAATCAACCCTTACTGGTGATGAGTACTTCAGCATTTAATTCGTTATCTATGGATCAGATTAATAAATTTGAAACTTATGCAAGGATAGTTCACTCTAGTTTAGAAACAATTGAGAAATTAGGGGGAGGGAGTGCAAGATGTATGTTAGCCGAAATTTTTTAAACATAACTTTTAATAATATTTAAAAAGTATTTTTTGTAGCCACAAAACGAATTCTTTTATAATCAGCATACCAATTTCCATCAATAAAACATTTTTCTTTTAAATTTTCTTGAACCTCACATTTAATATCTTCTATATGTACATCATTTACATCTTTGAAAAAACTTCCAGCAAACATTGATATCCAATCCTTCATTCCGTTTTTTTGATTAGTGAGTTTGGTTGGACGATCAAAACACTTTGCTGTTACAATTTTAAATCCAGAAGATTCTAATTCAGCTGAATATTGTTCAATTGAGGGAAAATACCATGGAACTATTTTAGATTGATCTAGATACCCTCTAATTTTAAGAGAGTTCCTTAATTGAGCAATTATTAATTTGACATTGTCTTTTCCACCAAACTCAAGAACAATTTTCCCATTTTTTTTCAAATTCTCATACATACATTCAATGACATTCTTATAATTTGTAATCCAATGCAAAGTTGCATTTGAGAAAATGGAATCAAATTTTTTTTTAAATCTAAAATTCTCTGCATCTACTAATTGAAAATTGATTTTTTTAAACCTTAATTTCGCATCAGTTATCATTTCAATAGACTTATCAATTCCGATTGCTTCTTTTGATAATTTATCAATTTTAAATGTTAACTGACCAGAACCACAACCTAAATCTAAAATTCTTTCATTTTTTTTTGGATTGAGTATTTCTATAAGTGATTTACCGTAATCGTATACAAATGAATGTTCATCATTATATAATTTTGTATCCCATTTTGAAATTATATCCTCTTTTTTATATTTCATGGGCTCTAT
This sequence comes from Candidatus Marivariicella sp., assembly GCF_983056325.1. Lineage (NCBI taxonomy): Bacteria > Pseudomonadati > Bacteroidota > Flavobacteriia > Flavobacteriales > Flavobacteriaceae > Candidatus Marivariicella > Candidatus Marivariicella sp. Next base: position 104,066 of record NZ_CEZOWA010000006.1, read on the forward strand.
TTAATTGATGCCTTTATTTTTTTCTTTAAAAATGCCATTTTTTATATCCTTTTCGACCTTATCTCCATCAAATGTTTGTCCATGCATACTAATGTAAACCCCTTTTTTTAGTGTTTGAACCATTGAAAGAGCACCTCCTAAATTGAAAAACCCGTCTGACGAGCTTCCAAACGCATAGGGAACCATAGCTCCAGTGATTACAATAACTTTATCAGGGATATTTGCTTTAATTAGATAATTTGCAGTATTAGTCATCGTATCTGTTCCGTGAGTAATTACTATATATTTAGATTTACAATTTAAACATGCTTTTTCAATTAATTTAAGATGTGATTCATTCATTTCAAGACTATCAATTAACATTATTTGATCGATAGTTAACTCAAGTCTACACTTTGCTCTCTCAAGCATTTCGGGAATATGGGTCTTTTCAAAAAATAACTTACCAGTTATAGAATTGTATGTTTTATCAAAAGTTCCTCCAGTTACAAATATTTGAATTTTATTCATTTTAAAAGTTCATAACAGTATTGGTAATGTATCTTTTGAGACGATAAAGTTGTTCTTTTTTGAGACCTAAAA